>NZ_JBSFPX010000045.1:0-40107 GCF_053588415.1 Mycobacterium sp. NPDC003449 | reverse complement strand
CCATGACCTCGATCATGACGTCGCTGTGGTTCGACCAGCTTCAACCAGGCGATCGGGTGTCGGTGAAGCCGCATGCCTCGCCCGTGCTGCACAGCATCAATTATCTGTTGGGCGAACTCGATCAGAAGTACTTGACTACTCTGCGCGAGTTCGGTGGTCTCCAGTCCTACCCGAGCCGATCGAAGGACCCTGATCCCGTTGATTATTCGACAGGATCGGTGGGGATTGGTGCCACTGCGCCGATCTGGGGCACGATCGCCCGCCGCTACGTCGACACGCAGATCGGCGCCGCGGGAAAAGGCCGCCAGTACTCGCTGGTGGGCGACGCCGAACTCGACGAGGGCGCGGTCTGGGAAGCCGTCCTGGACAACTCCGTCGCCGAGCTCGGCGAGATCGTCTGGATCGTCGACCTCAACCGCCAATCACTCGACCGCGTCGTGCCGAACATCGCGGCCGGACGGCTGGAGGCAATGTTCTCGGCCGCCGGATGGCAAGTGATCAATGTGAAGTTCGGCGCCCAGCTTGAGTCATTGTTCGACCACAGTGGTGGGGCCGCACTGCGCACGCGCATCCTCGAGATGCCCAACCCCGAGTACCAGCGTCTGCTGCGCTGCTCAGCCGAAGAGCTACGGGAGCGACTGCCCGGCAAAGGAATAGGTGCCGACCAGATCTCGACGCTGAACCGCGACCTGGATGACAACGCGTTGCTGGCCGCGATCCGCAATCTGGGCGGGCACGACCTCGGCGCACTGCGCGCCGCCTACGCCCAAATCGATGACACCCGTCCGACAGTGGTCATCGCGTACACCATCAAGGGTCACCGACTGCCCACCCAGGGCCACCCCCAGAATCATTCGTCACTACTCACCGTCGAGCAGTACGAGCAGTTCGCCACGGAACTCGGTATGGACCCGGCCAGTCCTTGGCAGCGTTTCACCATCGATAGCGCGCCCGGAGCGCTCTGCGCCACGACTGCCGAGAGGCTGCAGCGCGAGCCGGTGACACTGTCGACTCCACCCGCCGTACCCCTTGACACTGGTCGCACCCCCTCGGGCACATCGTCTACGCAGGCGGCTCTGGGCCGGGTTCTACTCGACCTGAGCCGGCAGGCTCCGGACGCCGCCAAGCGTGTCGTCACCGTGAGCCCCGACGTCAGCTCAACGACCAACCTGGCCGGTTGGCTCAACAAGGTTGGCGTGTGGTCGCCGAATGAACGTCGAAACTGGTTCGACGACGACCCAGAGACGATCATGCACTGGCGGGAGAGACCGACCGGACAGCACATGGAACTCGGTATCGCCGAGACCAATCTTGTCGGCCTGATCGGTGAGCTCGGCGCGACGTGGAGCCGGTGGGGCGAACCCCTCTTTCCGATCGGTGTGGTCTACGACCCATTCGTGGAACGCGCCTTGGAGCCGTGGTCCTACGGCATCTACGCAGGCGGGTTGCAGGCCCATCGTAGAGCAGTGAATGCCGACACCACACACGTGCGGCGCTCGGAAGCCCCGAACCACTCGCGCAGCATCGTCACGGCGCTGCGCTTGCGGTCCGAGGTCAGAAGCTTCCCGCGGAAGTCTCTTTGAGCATGTCGATGTCGAGGTCTGGTTGGCGACCAACTTCTTAAGCCCGGGCGTTCTCTGATTCGAGTTCTTTGAGTGGCTGGCGTCGTTGGCCTTCATGCCGCCGTACTGGGCGACCCAGCGATGCCATGTCGACTCGGTGACCTTCCAGGTGTCGGCACACCGCGGCCAATTCCTGGCCGGTCCCGAGCAGCTTGTTGCGGTGTCGTCGTCGATTCTTCCTGCCCAAACGCTCAGGCAACAGAGTCGCACAACGACTGGACCACTACGGAGGGCTCACCTCACTGTTTGTGGTGTCGATGTAGTCGAGATCACCGATTACGGCAGTCGAGCTCCGCCGCGAAGAACATCGAGGCGGATTTCAGAATGCCGCTGGCGCGCTTTAGTTCTCGGCTCTCCGCCCGCAACCGCCAAAGTTCCTCGGCCATGTAGCTAGCCACCCCGGGACGCGCTCCGGAGTCGATCTGATCGCGACGCACCCAGGACAACAGCGTCTGTGGGTGCCGATACCCAGCTTCGCCGCCACCGACTCGATCGCCACCCACTCCGACGCGTATTGATCGCGGACCTCAGCGACCATCCGTACGGCCCGCTCATGCAGCTCAGCCGGATACCTCCTCGAACCTGCCATGACTTCATCCTTCGCAAGAGGTGAAGTCTCCGGGCTCATCGGGGCGATTCAATTAAAGATTCTCCGGAGGGCTCAGCCACGTGTGAGTCGCTGTGATGAAGAAACGAAATGGGCCACGTCGGCAGAAGGTGCTCGTGTCGGCCATCGTCGCACACATGGTGCCGTTGTACTCGAGATACGTGCGGGGCGGCAGCACGCGCTCCCCTCGCCCCAGGGGAAACTGGATTCCCGCTACAGGATCATAACGGACGACTATATTTCCGTTGTACCAACCGATGTGGTTCAGACCCTGTGGAGCGCCCGGGATGTTGCCCTCACAACCGAAACTCCCCTTGTAATCGAAGATGCCGCAGTTCTGGCCGTCCGCCGTCAGGAACCACACACCAGGAGAGCTACCGTCGGAGAATTCCTCGGGCTGCAACTGATCGTAAGATCGGAGGATAAGATCGAGGTCAGGAAACGGGGAGGGTGGATTCCCAGGCTGCGGCACTGCCCCGCTTAAGGGTGCGCGCACAATCGCGATACCTAGGGCCAGGATCCCCAGCCCTCGGCTCAACCTCGTCGTCCTAGTCATTGCCCATCCTTCGCTCTGCTGTGTGCGCCTGTCATGAGCGGTGTGGCACGTTGCCGTAGCATGTCGCGTTGCCGACGTCCAACGTACTTTCGCAAAGCACTTTGCCATTCAATGATATTCGCACTGTGACGAATCTACCTCGGAGCACTGCGCCGACCGTCTGTGCAGTCCGGAAGTTGGGGCGCCAGTCGGCGCGAAGCTCGGCCCCATGGCCGGTGGGGCTGTACGCGTCGACTACCGGGACAGTTAGCTGCCAGGGCAGTGCGACTCCGGTAATGAGGTGCTTGCCCTCGCGGTCCCGATACTCCACCCCAGACAGAGCAGATACGGTATCCGACAAGATCTCATAGGTCACTCCGTCATCGGCGCGTGCGGATGTTGCCCCTCCAAATCCGGCTGCGACGAGGATCATCAAGGTGACGGTGATGAAAGCTGCCTTCGTGACCTCCCTAAACCTCATCTCCTTGATCATCACTATGCACCCGCCATCACGATCGCAGCGACGTAATACCCGCTGGATTGATTCAGCACCAGTCGTGCTCCGTAATCCGTGTAGCCGCAGTCTGGAACCGACGCATAACCCTGCAACAGCAGGCCTTTGATCGCGTCGGCATCTGTAACACCGGAACTCACGATCTTCGTGGCCTTCTTACCCGGATAGCCGAGGTCCTTGAGTACCGGCACAACATCTGGCACCGGCACCGCTCGGGCGGTGTGGTCCAACCACGAATCTGTCGATCGAATGACGTCCTCGGCCGCCTGTTCAACGAGCGGATCAGAACGAAGTTCCGCGCAGGTCCCCTGTCGCATTTGCGCGATCGCCGATCGGAGGTTGCTTTCAGAGTCGGCGGCCGCGGGTATCGCTGGAGTAAGCCCGATCGCAACGAAGGTGCTGAGCGCTACGAAAACGCCCTTCGCCCAGGCCCGGCAGTGAGCTCGTAGGTAGGCCAGAGCCGCATGGACCGGCACGGCGTCCATAGTCACCGTGTGCCGCCCTGATCGCACACATGCGAGCGATGAATATCAGAACCCCATCGCTTCGCCTTCTGGACCGACGGCCCGGTGAACCAGTTTGGCTGATGGGCGAGAATTCCGTTCTGCACGTTGGATAGCTGCTCCCATAACTTGAAGAAGGCTTCCGCCTCATAGAGCGGGAAGTAGACATCGCCGAAGGCGTTTCGCTCCTGCGTGAGCGCGTGCACACGCGGCTCCATGAACGCTAAGGACTGTGCGAGGTTACCCGCTACGATGTCGACTTGCTGCTGGACTCCATCGACGCTGTAGTCGAAATCGGTCCCGTTCGGGGCGATTCGATTGAACTGCAGCCGATCGATCTGGTCTCGCAGACCGCCGTACTGAGCGGTATACCACTGGCACAGTTCGCGCTGAGCGACGATATCAGCGTCAGTCACCCTTGCTCGAGTCTGATCGTAAGGAAACGGGAACTTCGGTTGCCAATTCGACGGAGTGGGTGTTGTCACCGGGAGCGCAGTGATCACTTGACTGTCCGGCGGTATGGCTGGGGGATTCGGCGGGTCCGCGGGATCAGCCGCTGAGACAGGCGCCAGCAGGGCGGCGGCGATCGAAAAACCGACGACTAGCACGCCTGCGAGGGCTCGGACGCGATGGAATCTTATCACTACGAACCTCGCGATATTCTATGGTCGAGTGCGAGCGGACTCAATTGCCCACCACCGCGCCGACTCCGCCGACATCCGTTATTTGCCAGTCTTTCTTGCTGTCGATGGTGACGCTGTACGTAGCCGTCGACTGCAACGGTTCGCCAGACTGCACAGTCTTGGTCTTTACACTGACAAAACTATCGACGACATACACGCCGTCAGAACTCGACCGAACCGATGCCACGAGCGGCTGTGCGGTGGAGGTCCACTGCAGCGGAACGAGGATCTGTTGCATCGAGTCCCCCGCCTCGCTCAGCTTCTTGTTGAGCTCCGGACTCGTCCCGGCGACCAGCTTTACCTTCCAGTCTTGGAGGTGATTGAAATCCATGGTCGCGGCATTCACTGCGTAATCTAGAGCCATCTTCTCGGCTCGAGCGTTGTTATTCGACTCCGCCGCGAGTGCGCTGAGCTTGCGCTCAGCCCCGACGTATAGCCACGCCAACGTCCCTACGCCAGCAACTAGGGCTGCGGTAAGCATCCATACTACGAGACTGCGAACTGCGATTGATATCGACCGCCCCGATGACTTCGGACGACTCGTTCTCGGGCCCTTCGGCTCGTTGTCCAGCGGCTGGCGGTCTGGGTGCTTACGGACCGTACTGTCATTCGGCGCTTGCTTCTCGACCGAATCATCGCCGCCCGAGTCAGGCTGAGCGGAGTCCGGCTCGATCGGATCCGTTCCAGCTACGGTAGTTTCGGCTACCTTCGTGGTGTTATCCGTCATTACTTCCCTCCTTGGAACTCTGCCGTCTCATGGGACAACGCGTAGCGTGATGGTTCCGTCGGGCGGAACCATGGCCAGGACATTGTCCAAGAGCTGACCCGTATCAAAATTCATCAGAGCTCCGGCAATGTCATTGAGCTTCGGTTCGAAAGCTTCGCCGATCACCTTGAGATCTGCGCCCCGGTCATCTAGCAGGCCCTGGATTCGTGCTACGAGATTGTTTAGCATTGCCATGTTTTCTGCACCGCCCTTATGTAGCGTAATCACCCCGGAGCGGTAGACATCTTGGATGCTCCTGCCGGTTTCCACGAGCGACGGCGCGAGGCCTTTGAGCGCAGGAGCCATCCACTCGGCGTTCTGCAGCAATGTCTGGAAGTTGCTGAGTAGCAATTTCCCTCGACCCTGCATGTCCGCTGCCGCATTCTTCAGCAGCAAGCTGGCTCGAGAAATATTGGGCAGGAACACGTTTGGGTCGGGAAGTGCCGAATCACCCTCGGCAACGACACGTTTGATCATGTGGGGATCTAATTGATTCAGGACGCGCACGACACTGTTGGCCAGCTCCGAGATGGAGGCAGGCGCAACGACCTCCTCGGTCGCGATCCGCTGCCCGCTCGTCAACATCGGTCCGCCCGAAGCGCGCGGTAGGAGACCGATGTAAGACTCTCCGAGAGCCGAGAGATTCTCCAGCCGCACCTCGGTGTTGACAGGGATACGCTGATCGCCGTCAACGTAGAACTCGATTCTTGCTGCATTGGCATTCGAGGTGACGTCGGTGACTTTGCCGACTGGCACACCCCGAAGGAGCACGTTCGATCCGACCACGAGACCGTTGACGTCGCGCACATCCATGGCCAAGGTCGTCCGCTTCGAAGGTGGGCTAACCCGAATTCCAAGCGACGCAATGTAGGCGAGTACGCATACGACAATCGCGCCGAACGCAAGGAATGACACCACATCACGACGTCTCATGGTGCCGCCCCGAGTATCCGGAGAACGTCATGGACATTGCCCGACAACTCCCTTCCGTCCGGCCCGACGATGGACGTGATGTTGATCGCCGGGAACTTGTCCTGCGGTAAGAAGAAGTCGGTGAAGAGGTGGCGCCACGCCGGGACCTCCTCCTCGAACGTCCACTTCGACTGTTGCACCGATCCCAAAGCGCCGGCCAACGAATTCAGGAAGGGGACCAACCAGAATCCTCCGGCGTAGATGCTGCCGACTCCGGGCAATATCCTCGCGACATAGTTCACGATGAATACCCCGCGCTCGAACCCCGTTATTCCCTTGTCTGACAAGAACTTTTTGAGCGTCGGTATCCGATTTTCGAGGACCGCAGCGGTTCTGTGTACGCCCGCCAACAGCTGGTCGACTTCGTCGATGTTCGCCGACAGGTCGGTGAAGTCTGAGACGACCCGAGACGTCAGGCGTCGGACTTCGTCGGTGGGTGGTGTCAGCCTGTTGAGCCGCACGACCGTGTTCTGAACGCGCTGGATGGATCCGCTCGCCACAAAGTTAGCCAGGCTGGCGATGGTGTCTTCCAATTGTGGGGGCGACAGCGTCTGCGACAGCGGAATCTTGCCGCCAGGCGGCAACGGCGGCGCCGGCGCGGCACCGGCGGGAGCGCGCTCGAGCGCGACATAGATATCGCCTAGCACGGTGGCCTGTTCTAGCGCCGCGCGCATGTCCGACTGCACCACCACGCCCGAGTCGACCCGAGCGGTAACGTCTACCTCGTTGCTCCTTAGTTTCACCGAAGTGACGACTCCGACGGGAATGCCGTCGAGTACCACTTTGGCGCGCTCCGGCAAGTTGAGCACGTTGTCGAACGCCATAACGAGCTCGTAGCCACCGCTATCGACGGATCTGCCGGGCTGTGGGAGTGAGCTCGCGTTGAGTGAAGCGCACGAAGTCAGGGCGAGGACGGTGGCCGCAGCCGTCCCGAGTCGTCCCCACAGGCGCATCATCGGCTTGCCTCGGTGAGGACGTACTGAAGCAGCGCAACGTCTACGGCATACGGGGTTCCGTTCACATTTGCACAACTTCCGGGCATCGACGCATTCATGATGTTGCATGTTGCGACCCCGTCGGGCGTTCGTACCCGGTACATCGGCGGCCGATACCGAATGGAGAACGGGTGATTATTGATGATATTGGCGAGCCCGTTGATGTACCGCGGCGCCGGATTCAACAGCGTGGCGTAGCCAGGCGCGCGCGGACTCAGCTTTCTAATCGCAACGGACAGCACGTCAAGAGTTTGTTGAATCTCGCCGCCCAACTCTCTCTCCAGGTCAGCCGCCATGGGGAGCAACGGCACCAGCCCGTCGAAGATCTTGGCACCGCCTTTGACCGCCTGGGCGGCTCCCGGCATACCCACGCTCGCGTCGGTCAGCGTTTGCTCCAATACTGGATTCATATTGGCGAGCGTTGATGTGAGCTGCGAAAGGTTCACCATGATGGAACCGATGTCGCCAATCGCTTGGTCCGGGGAATCTAGGAGCTCCGAAGCTCGGGTGAGCAGGTTGTTGATCGCTGGACCCTGGCCTCGAACCGTTTGATCGACCGCGGCGACGACATCGCCGATATTTGAGGAGCCGTCGGGATTGATCGAGTTGATGAAACTGGTCGCCGACCCGATCACCTGGGTCAGGCTCTTCGGGGTAAAAGACCGCCCGAGTGGAATGCACGTGTCGGTCGGCTGTTCTGGGCCCGACTCGTAGTTGCCGACCAACTCGAGGGCTCGGTCCGCGAGAATTGACGTCGACCTGATCACCGCCTTGACGTCCGCGGGAAACTGCCGAGGTCTATTGAGTGCGAAGTCGACACGGACACTAGAAGAACTGGGACTGATCTTGGTGACTTCGCCGACTTCGTAACCCATCTGGGTGACGGGATTATGCTCGTACAAGCCAGTCGCATCCGGCATTATCGCGCAGTGCGCCGCCCGCTGATCGGGCGCGCTGGACGCGCATGAACAAAGCAACATAGCGACAATTCCGACCGAAAGCGGACGTGCAAGCCAAGAAAAACGGTGGCCTCGTAGTTGATGCATTAGCATGGACTTCCGGGCAGTGGGATACAGAGGTCGGTGGCCAGCAGTTCCGGTGTGGCGTTCTGTGCATCGAGGATTCGCCCCAACACATTTTGTAGTCGATGCAAGAATCTCACCGTCAGCCCGTTCCGCTCGACGAACAGCCGCGTTCGCTCTTGATACTGACGCACCTTCTCCAGGAACTCGATGCGGTGTCCCTCATAGAAATCTGCCACCGGCTTCAATCCCTCTACTACATCTCCGAATCCCTCTAGCGCTGTACCGAATTCCTTGTTGTACAACACAAGGGTTTGGGTGATTATCGACAGCTTCAGGAGAAGCTGCTTGATCTGCTCTCGGTAGTCGTTGAGGCTCGCGATGTACTCATTGGACATGTCAAGGATTGAGGTCAGCTGTCCACGCTGGCGGTCCATGATCGACATAACCGCATTGCCGGCGTCCACCATTGCAGACAATGAGTCAACGTTGTCTCCAGTGAGCCCCTTCTGAATTTGGTTGAGCGAGTGATTGATCGGCGTCGGGTTGACGTTGTCGGTGATCTTGGTGGCATCGGTCAGCGTTTGGATGAGGCTATACGGCATCGTCACGCGCGTGACCGGAATAGGCATGTCACCCAAAGGCTTTCGCCCCATCGAGATCACATCGACGTAGTAACCTCCGACGACTGTGAGCATGCGCACCTGCACCTGGGATTGATCGCCAACGAAGGCGTTCTTCTCGACTCGGGCGGTGACCAGTACTCGGTTCGCCTCCAGCGACAGGCTCTCGACCCGTCCCACCGTGATTCCGGCCATCCGCACTTGGTCACCGGCGCGGACCGACACCGCATCGTCGGTGTAGAACGACACGGTTCGCTCCCATGGCGGCTTAATGTAGAGCCCCGCAAGCACCAAACTCACCACCGTCGCAAATACGATCGCCCCGGCACCCCAGGAGACCGGATTCCTCAAAACCTTTATCAGGGATTGCACAACACCACTCGCGTTCCGTTGAGGAGTACGTCCATCGTCTCCGGTAGTTGTGTCCGGCCGCGGGAACACGGTTGGGGCGTAGCGCCTGTATCCGGCGGTGCGACGTTCTCAGCCATCACGGGGACGAGCTTGAACGCATCGAAGAAGTTATCAAGATTGCTGAATGCACGGTCGAGCGCTGTATCGATGTCGATGCCCGGCTTCAGTCCGGCGCTGTTGAGCACCTTGAGGACTGGATTGATGAAATCGCCTCCGTAGGCCTGCGATTTCCAGAACTCCTCGAGAACACTCAGCGCTTTGTCGACTGGTTGATTGAGCAGATCGATGATATGGATGAACCTAGTTGATTGGCCACCGATCGTATCCGCCACCTCTGTGAGATTCTGCATCAACTGTGCAACGACTTGCTGGCGGTTATTCACGAACTCGGTGAGTCTGCGCAGACTGTCTAGCAGCGGCGCGACGCCAGTGCCATCGCCGGAAAGGAACGAGGCCGCATTGGCGGTGAAGGTGTTGACCTCCTCGGGGCTGAGCGTCGCAAGAACGGGCTGTAATCCGTTGAACAACGCCGTGATATCGAAGGACGGCTGTGTCATCGACGTCGGTACGTCTCTTACAAGCGCAGCTGCCGAATCGCCCTCGGCGGCATTAGACACGTCGATGTATCGCACACCCGTGAGCGCCTGGAACTTGATGGCCAGCCGAGTCACTGGAATCACGCTGTAATTCTTGTCCAGGTCGAACTTGACCAGTGCAACATTGCTCTCTCCTCGTCGCGCGAGTTCGACGGACTCCACCTTTCCCACGCGTACCCCGCGAACGCGGACATCGGCATCCATGTGCAACCCAGATGCGTCGGTAAACTCTGCAGTGTACTTGCGCATTTCGGAGGAAACAGGATTCCTGATCACATTCGACAGCAAGATGAACAACACCACCGTAACGGCAACGGCCAATCCCAGGCGCCACAGCGCAGCCAAGGGCTTCATTACGCTCCTCCCGTAATACCAAGGGGTGCAGCGATACCCGGTAAACCGTCCAGTAGCACGCGCACCTGCAACGCACGTTGTTCCCCATTGCCGGCGTAGAGAGATTCGAAGCTGTGCCGCAACTCGACCATCGTCTGATCAAAATCTTCCGGCCGGACCAGCGTCGGCACTGTGTCGGTGATCGACTTGACGCCGGTAATCAGGGGCAGTAGGTCATCGACATGGCTGGACTCCAGTTTTCCGATGGCCGCGAACAGGCCGTCAGAAGCCAAGTCGAGGAACGTGCGGTAGTTGGTGAAGTATTCCGGGGTCTCATCGGAAAGATCCGATACGACGATATCGGTCCTGAACGGAGGCTGCCCGGGTGGTCCGGCCGGTCCCAACGGTGTATTGAGCGACGTGAATCTTTCGCTGGCTTCGATCCCGCTTTCGAGGAAGGTCGGGACCGCTTCGCTTGCCGACGAGGTATTCGCGAGTAGCTGCGCGGTCGACACGGTTTGCACGTCAGCCACGGCGGTCGTGGCGATAAGCATCGTTTCAAAGAGCGGATTCATTCCATCGGTGTACCGGCTAATCCGGTCAGCCACTGAAATCATCGTGGGCGTCAGCAGTCCCTCCGTGACGCTGCCGAATTGCGATAGAAGTTCGGTCAGCGTGGAATTCCCCTTGGGAATCACACTGATTTGGCTGCCATCTCGAAGCGGCTGACCGCCGGGCGCGGGAACGACGTTGATCCCAGGAACTCCGAAGTAGTTGATGGGCCGGAAGTCGAAATTCGCCGCGTCAGTCAATCCAGCCGTTGGCTGCTTGTCAAAGTCGGCCACAAGGCGAACGCCACTGTCGGGGCGAGTTAACACAGAGTCGACGCGGCCTACGACGACCCCGTGCATTACCACTTCGGTGCCCACCTGTATCCCCTGGCCAACGTATGGGGTATCGATCGCCACCGAAATCCGTTCGGGTGAATTCCTATTCGCAAATGGATTCACGGCAACGATCATCGCGACGATGATGACCAGAAGCACTACACCACTGCCGATGATCGCCAAAGTCTTCGTTTCGTCTCTTCTTCGCAGCAGCACCTGAAGCTATCCCTTGAACACAAATTCGGGACGCAGCCCCCAGAGCAGGACGGTGGTGGTCAGATCCAGAATCATGATGGTTACGAGGCTGGCGCGGACAGCGCGACCTGACGCCTGGCCAACGCCAACCGGTCCGCCAGACGCGAAGTAGCCGTAGTAGCAATGGATTAACGTTGCTGCCATGCAGTAAGTGACGGCCTTGATGAGTGAGTAGACTAGGTCAGTAGGCGTGAGGAACTGGACGAAATAGTGGTCATAAGTGCCGGCAGGTTCACCGTGGAACACCGTCACAACCGTCTCCAGCACTAAGAATGTCGTAGCCAAAGTCAGTAGATAACCGGGTATGACGCAGATCATTCCGCCGATCAAGCGAGTTCCGACCACAAACGGTATGGGCCGTAAGCCCATGACCTCGACGGCGTCGATCTCTTCGGAGATGCGCATGGCGCCGATCTCCGCCGTCATTCTAGTTCCCGCCTGCGCCGTGAACGCGATGCCGGCGATGAGCGGGCCGATCACACGAACGGCACCGATTCCGCCGATCAGCCCAGACAATGCCCCGAAGCCAATGATGTTCAGGGTGGCGAGCGCTTCGATAGCTAGGGACGCCCCTACTGCGATGCCGAGAATCACGAGGACACTGACTGTGCCGCCGTCAACGATTAGAGAACCGCGACCCCATGCCAGATTGATCGTCGCCGCCAATGTCTGCCGCAAGTAACGGCGGACTGTAAGCGGCAGATACCACAGGGTCTGTCCGATGAACAGCGCCCATCGCCCCACTTCACTCAGCGGTTTGACGATCATCTGCGCGGATGCCAATCGAACGGATAGTAGCGTCGAGGGGGCACTCATCACGCAACCGCCATCGGGAAGAACATCGTTTGTATTTGAGTGATGGCAAGATTCACGAAAACAATGCACACCACGTTGATAACGACTGCTGCATTCACCGCGTCGGCGACCCCCCGCGGTCCACCCCTGGCCTCCATCCCCCGCATCGCCGATACGATCGCCACGATCATGGCGAAGACAGCACTCTTGGCCATCGCGAAATATACGTCGGTCATCTTGGCGAACGTGCCAAAGGAATTCCAGAAGCTGCCAGGGGCGACATCATTGACCGCAACCGCGAGGAGAAAGGCGGCGCCTGTGCCAGACGCAATGATGATCGTGCACAGAACTGGTGAGATCGTAACGAGCGCTAGGAATCTTGGCACGACAAGACGCCGAACCGGGTCGATCCCGAGAACGCGCAGCGCGTCAAGTTCCTCACGCATCTGCCTTGCGCCAAAGTCCGAGGCGATGGCAGATGCCGCTGCACCGCCCATAAGTAGTCCTGCGGTGATCGGCGCACCCTGTCGGACCACTCCCACCCCGCTCGCCGCGCCGAGCAGCGCTGTTGCGCCGACCTCCGCGACCAAACCTGAGGTAACGACGGTCACCATCGCTCCGAACGGAACGGCCATCAGCAGTGCCGGAGTAACCGTGACCTTCAGCAATACCCACGCTTGCCACAGGTACTCGGTCACCGGCAGACGCCCCGTTACGGTGTCGGTGACCGCATACCGCATCACGTCGAGGGCAAGTCTGGCACCACGACCTATCGAACCGGCCGCATCGACGGGGCGTCGTCCTACTTGCGATGCAATCCGACCTAGCGCTTCCAAAGCGGAGGCCAACCATTGGTGCTGACCGCCGGGGTTCGGGCTCACGGCCTCTAGTCCTTGGAGTCGGCGCGGAGGTGTGCTGCTGTCGCTCATCAGCGCACATCCACTAGGTTCGCCAGTCGAATTCTGTCCCGCATTCGCTTTCGCGGCGTGCCTCCCCGAGGTTCCGGCCCTTGCCGTCACTGCGCCTCCTGTCGAGGTTCCCGAAGTCTCCTATGAACCAAACGCTGATGGCTATGTCCTGCGCCCCGGATCAGTTCCGGCCTTCCGCGGATGACTCAGGCTGTCACCCGATCGTGTCGTGTCCGGACCCGGATGTCAACACCAAACAGCGTTGGATAATTTCGTCTACACAATTGCGCCACAGAGATGTCCTCAAAACCGTTGCGGGAGAGTGCCACTCGGCATGAGAGGACTCTCTGCGGTTTACCCATTCCCGCCCAACCTTTCGACGGAGTGGTAAATTAAACGGTGTGCGATAAAGCTACGCGGATGACACAGAAGGGAGGAGGCGATCGTTCGCGATCTGGCCTCGATGTCGACACCCTGAGCCTTAAGTATTGATACGACGGGAGCACAGCATTTCTCGCTGCGCCTCTCTGGGCGGTTGCTGTAACCGGCGACGATCTCTCGCTCAGTGCAACGGGAAAGCGCCTGACAACAGACCAAGATGGAAGTTACAGCCCGGTGGCTGATGATCAGCTGCTACCGACTGATCGGGCACCGAACTCGTTTGGCCAACCGACCGGTGAAGTTGACAATATCGCGAAGTGCGACTTGTAGTCTTCCGCCGACGAACTCGACGGCCGATGTGTGTACATAACCGGGGGTGTTCTCACCAGCCCCATCGCGCGACGCTTCAGTAAAGCGTGCCGCGGGTCGATTTGGTGAACGCGGAATGCAGGGTCCTGCCGGTGTCCATGCAACTTGCAACGCGGCGTCATTTCTGGGCCCGGTCCGCCTCGTGGCGACCAACTTGCCATCCGCTAGAGCCAAAGATAGAGGGTTAGGGTGACGATCAAGGAGCTAGTCAGGACCGTCGCGAAGGCGAGACGCAAATGGTTCGGTGCGGTCTTGACCTCCATGAAGTTCATGGCTACGACTGCGGCCTTCGCGAAGGCGATCACTAAGACCGCCACAGTCGCGACGCGTGGGCCCATGCCTCCCGCGGCGTGATCCGCGCCAAGGACAACCGAGATGAGGGTCAGTAGGACTAGAACCGCCCACGAGACGACGAGCGGATCTCGTACTGAAGTGAGCGGCGGTTTGTTAGGTGTGGTCGTCATGTCCAACAGCCTCCTAGCTGCTCAAGTAGAAGATCGCGAAGAGAATGACCCAAATGAGGTCGATGAAGTGCCAGAAGGCGGCGCCCGACTCGGTGTTGCGCCGCAGAACCGGCGGCACGATGTCGCTGCGGTGCTCGGCTCGTCGGATGGCGATATGCATGTAGGCCAACACGCTGAGTCCGATGAGGACGTGAATGAAGTGAAGTCCGGTCGTCATGAAGTACATCAAGAAGAAGCTATTCTCAGTCGGCACGTGCCCGGCGCCGATCTCGCTCGCCCACTCAAATACTTTCAACGCGATAAACATCAGACCGAGTGCGGCGGTGCCGCCAATGAATCCGCGCGCGCGAAGGAAGTCGTTCTGGCGTATGCACCGAATCGTCAACGCCACCGTCAGCGACGAGGTAAGGAGGACCACCGTATTCGCCGCCCCCCAGTCGACGTGCAGTTGAGCGCGTGAAAAGTCGAATAGCTCAGGCGCCTTGGCACGCTCGAACATAAACACGCCGAAAACGGCGGTGAAGAACAGCAGGTCGAGAAGAATGAAGACCCAGATTCCGACTTCGCCAGTAAGACGTGGTGATCGAGACTGCTCGGCGTGGGCTGGCATTTCAGCGGTGTAGGTCATTCCCGGGCCTTTCTAGACGGTGAGCGACTGAGTGGAGATCACGGTAGCGCCAGGGCTATTGTCGGCACGCTGGAGTTGAAGGGGCAGCGCTGCCGCCGTAAGTTCGCGCTTCTCAAGATCCTCGTTATAACGGTGCACACCGATGCCAATTGACTCATCGATTGCGACCTGCCGATCGAGCGCCCGCCAGCACATCACGCTCGTCACGACGATGAAGCTCGCGAATTCGAAGAACGGCCACCACAGACTCAGAAAGCCGTTGTAGGCGTATGGCCCGTCCTTGAAGAAGATGATGAAGAGGGCGGGAGTGATGGCCAATGCATCCAATAAAGCCAGATAACCAACCCAGCGGGGCAGCATCTGATGCTGAGGCGGATTCCACAAGATGGCCACGCCGAATGCCGCGAGCCACAGTGAGAAAGGCGCGACGCTAAACAGGAACAAGAACCATCCGAAGTCATTGAGTACCTGGATGATTTCTGGCGAGACCGAGCCGGCTCGGAAGACAGCGACTCCCCATGGCATGTAGCAGAGCACGAAGATAGCTACTCCCGCTCCGATCAACGTGAGCTGCGTGTAGGTCATGATTGGGAAACGCGACTCCGTCTTTCGGGTCCACATCGTCATCGCAACTCCCCAGGGAGCTATGAGCGCACCCCCGATGATCATCGCGACGAATCCCAGCTGAAAACCGAGTCGGTTCGCCTCAAACATCGCAGAAACCTGCTCCGGGGCGAGCATCGGGCTCGGGGCTGGCAGCCACTTCGCGCCAAGGAAGTATCCGCCGCAGAACAACACTGCGAGGAAGGGTCCGGCGGCAATACACAGGCGATGCGCAGAAAGGCTGATTTGCTGCTCCATCAAGACTCCTCTTTGGTGACGTCTCCGTACAAGGCGATCGCGTGCGCGCCTCTCGGAACTTCCTTCGACGCTGTGGTGGGGGATGGGTAGAAGATTGCTTGACTGTAGATAAATCTGGGACGTCGTGTCAATAGACACAGCGATGCAACTAAGACGATGCGTCACCACGCCTTAAGCCCTATGCTCATGGATTGATGAGCGCGCTGCGGGAGCGAAAGAAAGCGGTTCTGCGATCGACAATCCGTCGATCCGCAGTCGAGCTGTTCGGCCAGCGAGGCTACGACGCCGTCAGCATGGAGGACATCGCCGCGGCGGCGATGTGCTCACGCAGCACACTGAATCGTTACTTCGGAGCCAAGGAAGACGTACTTTTCGCGACAGCGCTCGATGCGACGGAACGCCTCCGGGATGCCCTCGAGATCGCCGGTACCGAGAACCGATGGAATGTCGCACGCCGCACAGTGACTTCGCACCTTCGGCAGGTCTTCGACGACATGGAACCGGAACTGAGGAGCGACGTGCTCCGCCTGTGGTATTCCGAACCTTCCCTCCGCCGTCGACTCTTGTCAATCGTGTGGGAGTGGGAAAGCATTCTGGCGCACTACTTTCTTGTGGGTCTCCCCGACACTAGAGAAAACCGACTTCAGGCGCGCGTGCTGTCGACGACCATGGCTTCGACACTGCGCGCATCAACGCAAACTGCAGTGGAGTCGGGCCAGGATATAGAGACCCTGACCGATAGCGCCTTCGCAATACTCGAAGCAGGACTACCGGGACCGCACCGCCTCTGAGCTACGTCTCGACGTAGCTCGGGCATGCGGTCTGAACAATCGCCGGGGCCGGAAACGACGGCGGCGGGTGGGCCAGTGAGGTCCCCCTTAACCCCCCGGCGCCAGTCTACACTCATGTTGACGAACTGTGTTAGCGAGAGGACTCCTAGCGAATGGCGACCAAAGCCAACCGGATCGGCGATGCTGTGAGTGGCCTAGATCGACGGCGACGATCGGCCAACGAGTCGGCCAACGAGACCTACGCCGCCAAACGAAATGACATCGTTCACGCAGCAGTCCGACTCTTCACCGAAAACGGTTACGAGGCCACCAAGTTCGTCGACATTGGCCGGGCCGTCGACGTGGACCGGGCGACGCTGTACTACTACTTCAATTCCAAGGTCGATCTATTGGCCTCAGCGATCGCAGACGTGCTGTCGGTGGGTTTAGCCGATGTCGAGGCGATCGTCGACAGTGACGATGACGCGCTGACCAAGCTACGTCGGGCGCTGCGCAGCTCACTGACGGTGATGTACGAGCGGCATCCCTTTAGTACCCTGTTATTCCAGGACGATATCTGGCGATCGTCGCAGAACGCCGAGTGGATCGTGTCGCTTCGCCAGGACTTCGAGCGGGCAACAACGCTGTACCGGCGTATAGTTGAGGATGGGCAGCGCGACGGGTCGATCCGCGACGACCTGGCGGCCGAACTCATCACCCAGGTGGTGGTCGGGTCGATCAGCTGGACTTACCGTTGGCTCAAACCGGGTGACGGGCACGACATCGATGACGTGATTCGCACGTTCGACGGGATTTTGTGCACCGGCGCCGCGCCCACCAGGAAGACGTGCCGATTCACAGGGGAACCGAGGACTGGGTCGAGATGAACCACCCGGCCCGACAGTCTTTAAGCGAGCGCGTTCGACACCGATTCGGGCTCATCGTCGACGTTAGCTGGTCAATGGTTCAGATCGAAGTCGAAGGAGTAGCAACCACCGACTGAGGAAACCACGTCAGCGGTAGTCGGGAGGGTGAATCGGCTCGCCTAACGGAAGGGTCACCGTCGCCGCGGTACCCGAACCAACGACGCTGCTCATTTCCAAACTGCCACCCATTGCCTCGACCAGCCCCTTCGCGAGCGGAAGACCCAACCCGACGCCTTCCTTAGATTCCGCACCTAGCCGGTCGAATGGAGTGAACAGCCGGTGAAGGTCGGCGACAGGGATGCCAGGACCAGTATCGCGGACGACGATGCGCACCGTCCCCACGTGCGCAGTGCATTCGACCAACACGTCCCCTCCGGGGCGGTTGTGCCGAATCGCGTTGCCGACCAGGTTGAGTAACACCTGCCTGATACGTCGTTCGTCGGCACGCACGAAAGCCCGAATGATCGGAGCGGTCGAGGAAACTGTCACGTGCCTCGCTACAGCCAGTGTCCGTGTCATAGCGAGCACTTCGGCGACCATCGGTTCGAGTGAGACATCGGTGATGTCGAGTGACAGCGCGTTCGCCTCCACGCGCGCGATGTCGAGCAGATCATCTACCATCGCCAAAATGTGTCCGGCAGCAGCATCGATATGGTTCAACGCCTCGGTCCGACGGACGCCATCGAGGTTCAATGTCCTTAGCAATTCTGAGAATCCCTTGATTGCCTGCAAAGGCGTTCGCAGCTCGTGTCCTAGGGAAGCGACGAAATCCGACTTCGCCCGGCTGGCGGCCTCCGCAGCCTGGCGAGCCATTTCGGCTTCGACGCGGCCGCGGCGTTCCTTCTCGGCCGCGTCGAAGTCGATCGCTACCGACGTGAGGTGACTCAACCGCGCCACAAGCTGTACCTCGCGCAACGAGGGACGATGCGGAACGCGATGATAGACGGCGAATGTTCCAGTGATTCCGGCGCGTCCATCGATCGGTGTCGACCAGCAGGCCTGCAATCCGAAGCGAGCCGCCAGGTCGCGAAATCGCGTCCAGCGCGCATCTACGCGAATATCAGCCACCACAACGGGAATGCCGAAAAACACTGCAGTGCCACAGGATCCTGCTTCGGCTCCAACGGCCAACCCGTCAATCGCGTCGGCGAACCCGGCGGGGAGCGATGGTGCCGCGCCGTGGTGCAGTGTAGTGCGGTTGGTATCGAGCAGCAGAACCGAACAGTAACTTCCTGGAACCAGTTCCTCCAACGTGCGAGCTATGCCGGCGAGCAAGCCGGGCAACGCGACGCCCCTGGCAATCTGTTCGAGGATTTCCGTCTGCCTGGTCAACAGAGCTCCGGTGTCGCTGTGAGTGAGACCGATACTCGCCGCGGTCACGGCGCCGCCCACCGATAGCCGACGCCACGCACGGTGACAACGAACTCAGGTCGGAGCTTGAGCCTCAATCGGTGAACGTGCTCGGTTACCGTGGCCTCGCCCTGCCAGCTCGACGAACTGCTCCATACGAGCTTCAACAGCTGGGCGCGTGAGTAGACCTGGCGCGGGTGCGCGACAAGAAAGGCGAGCAGGTCGAATTCACGCGCGGTTAGCGTTACGGCTGTTCCATCGAGTTCGACTTCACGACTGGAGGTGTCGATCCGCAGGCCCGAGGCTGATACGACCGACGGGCCGGACCCGCACGGTGTGTCGGTGCGGCGGAGCACCGACCTTACCCGCGCGGCCAACTCACCAGGCGAGAACGGCTTCACCAAGTAGTCATCAGCGCCGAGGTCCAACCCGAGGATCCGGTCTCCTTCCCCACTACGACCAGAGAGCACAATGACGGGCACCCGATTGCCCGCTTGCCGCAGGCGGCGGAGGATTTCCAGTCCTGTAAGCCCCGGCAAGGAGAGATCCAGTACGACCAGATCAGGCGGCTGGGCGAGGATCGACTGTAGAGCAACGTTCCCGTCGCCCGCGCCGCGCACCTCGAAGCCCGAGGCTTCGAGCTGCCACGAGACCACAGTGCGGACTCGGCGGTCATCGTCGACCACCAATACCGCCGGTCGATCGTCCTGTGCGGCAGGCAATTCGCGCGGTTTGATAGCCGCCATCGTCTTCGGTACGCCTCGCCGCTGCGGACGTCCGGCCGCACCCGCTTCCATGCGAACGACGTTACCGCGCGCGATGCCTTAATAGGGGGCGGGTCTGAGGTTAAGACGTCTGTATTGGAAGCCTTACCTCAGATCCGCAGTTCCTGTGGTCCACCCCGGCCAGGTTAGGCGGTCGGCAGCGAACTCTATGAACCAGCTCAGCGCGCTGGGGTTGTCCACAGAGGACCAGGTCACCGCGTCCTGCAGGGGCGCGCCGGACAGTAGCTTCTTCACCGGCACCTCGATCCGCTTGCCCGTCAACGTGCGTGGGATAGCGGGGGCCTCCACGATCTCGTCGGGAACATGCCTCGGGCTAAGACGATTTCGAAGCGTCGTTGTGATCGCGGCACGAAGCCCATCCTCCACCCGATGGCCGTCAGCCGGCACAACGAACACTCCGAGCCAATACCCTCCGTCGGGCAAGTCAACGCCGACAACCAGCGCCTCCGAAACCTCGGCCATCGCTTCGAGAACTTCGTAGAAGTCCGAACTGCCCAGTCGTACACCGTGGCGGTTAAGCGTCGAATCTGACCTGCCATGGATGGATACGCTTCCGTCGGAGTGCATGGTAACCCAGTCTCCGTGCCGCCACACCCCAGGCCAGGTGTCGAAATACGTGTTCAGGTAACGATCACCCGTCGGATCATTCCACAGACAGATCGGCATCGACGGCATCGGCTGGGTGATCACCAGGTCGCCGACGGTATCGATGACGGACTCGCCGCGGTCATTCCACGCCGCGCAGTCGACGCCTGCGAGCCGCCCCCCAATTCGACCCAGCTGTACGGGTGCGTACTCATTGCCACCGACGAACGAGCCCGAAATGTCAGTGCCACCGCTTGTCGAATCAACTCTTACGTTGTGCCCAAGGTGTTCGGTGAGCCAGCGGTAGCCGACGGCGGGCAAGGCCGAACCGCTGACCATCACGTGACGCACGCGAGTGGCACCGCTAGTCGATTGCGGCTCAACTCCGGCAGCGATCCCAGCAGTGACCACAGCGGCGCCCAACAACACGACATCGGCACGGGTGTTCTCGGCGATATCCCACACCACGCCGGCCGGATGACTGGGGCTACCCTCGTACAGCACGATAGCTGCACCTTGAGACAGTGCGCCCAACTGCATGTTCCACAACGCCCACCCCGTGGAAGTGACGGCGAACATTCGTTCCCGAGGACGGAGTCCAGCGTAGAGGCCCGACCACTTCACGGCTTCTAGTGCGATTCCGCCATGGCCGTGGACCAGGCCCTTGGGCGGGCCCGTCGTACCGGAGGTGAACAAGACCCATAATGGGTGCGAGAACTCGACCGGCTCGAACGTCAAAGGTTCTGCCTGGCGCAGCAATTCCCCCCAAGGGGTCGAACCTGCGGGGCCGGGCCGGTCGAACGCGTAGTCGACGTGGACGACATGCCGTAGCGTCGGCAGCGACTCCTGCAGCTGCCCCACAACGTCGCTGCGATCGATCGTCTTGCCGTTCCAGTGATAGCCATCGCTTGCGATAAGGACAGTGGGTTCTAGCTGAGCAAGGCGAGCGATTGCGCCCTCGGCACCGAAATCTGGCGGACAACACGACCACACGGCGCCGATCGCGGCGCTGGCGAGACAACCGATCACCGCGTGTTCGGTGTTGGGCAAATAGGCGCTCACACGATCGCCAGCACGCACTCCTGCACGGCGGAGCCAGCCCGCGACTGCCGCGACCGAACGGCGCAGCTCGGCAAAGTCGATCTCGCGCACAAGACCGTCATCCTCCCTCACGCACACCAACGCCGGAGCGTCGCCGGGTCCCCTGCGCAGTATCTCCTGTGCCCAGTTCAGCTTCCCTCCACAGAACCATCGCGTGTTGGGCATCGCGTCGGGGGTTCGCACCAGAGTCCAGGGTTCGACGAATTCGACGCCAAAGTAGTCGATGACGGAGATCCAGAATCGGTCCACGTCGTCCACAGACCAAGCCCATAGGTCGTCGTGGTTGCAAAAGCACGTCCCCTCACGGCGTTCCAACCACGAGAGGTATTCGCGCAGTGCTGAATTAGCGATGCGCTCAGGCGGAGGGCTCCAGAATGGGGCCGTCATTTGAAGCTACTCATTTCTGACGTCTGCCCCGAAAACGCTGCGCGTAATCCATGACTTGAGGTTAGGCCCGCCAGCCGCTCCTCAGTAGGGCCGAGCATGACCGTTGATCAAACGTTGTGATTTCGATGAGCCGCAATTGAGATGGCAGCGTAAGCCTTGAGGGCACACCCCAGCCAACGTTCAGTCATTCCAGAAGGAATGACAGCGTTCGACGAGACCCGCAAAGGAACTTGAAGCATGAAGCTGGCCCTCTACCTGCCGAATTTCCGCGACGAAGTCACCGTCAAGGAGCTCGAAGACCTTACGACTCTTGCCGAATCGCTGGGACTAGACTCAATATGGACGCTGGATCGCATCGTGGTTCCCGAAGCCTCGGACCGCGAGGCGCTGCAGTACTCCTTCGGAATGATGGACGAGTTCCCGAAGGGGATGCCTGTCGCATCTCGGGGCAAATGGTTGCAAGGCATGCCGCTGATTCCATGGCTGGCCGCGAAGACCGAGCATGTTCGGATTGGCATGAGCATCATCGACACCCCATTTCGGTCGCCCGGCGTGCTGGCCGCCGAACTCGCCACTCAAGATCACTTGTCGGGTGGCCGACTCAACGTCGGCGTCGGCGCGGGTTGGATGCCCGAGGAGTTCGCCGCGGCCAGCGTCCCCCACCTGTTCCCACGAAGGCACGGCCACGTTCGCGAAACAATCGAGATCATGCAGGGGGTCTGGTCGAACGAACTATTCGAATACCACGGTGAATTTGCCGACTTCCCACTGTCAGGGTTCGGACACAAGCCGCTTCAACAACCCGGGCCGCCGATCTACTTCTCCGGCCTCAAGGATTCCAGGCGATCGGCCAGGCGTATTGCCAAGTACGGCTTGGGTGGGTGGATCGGCATCCAAGACTCCCCTGATGAGATTGCGCGCTGGCGCGGCGAGATCGAATGCGAGCTGGCCGATCTCGGTCGTGCGCTGCCTGAAAATTTTGACGTCTGCAGCATGATCTGGTTCGTCATAACCGATGAACCCACAGACCAAACGCCAGCCGGCAAGGCCACCAACCTCCTGGCCGGCACACCGCGCCAAATCGAGGACATCTTGAAGCGGTACCGAGATGCCGGCATGACCATGCCACTACTCTGGCCGCCATTTCGGGACGTGCCGACCTCGAAGACGATGGATGACCTCAAGCGCCTCGTCGAGGAGATCATGCCGAAGGTGGACGCGGCCTAGAACGCTTCGCGCCTCAGATTATGTTGAGTCACATATGAAAGGTGCTGCATAAGTTGCTATTCGAAATGCGTTGGGGAGCTGAGCGATGCTCCCACCGACGTACGGTTCGCTCTACGAGCGACCTTGCGCGCGGCACTCGCACCCGGTTGCCGCCCAGGCCGAGAAAGATTGTGGTCTATTGCTCTGGTGTGCAGTCGAATTGGCACACCAGCCAGCGCTCCTAGAGCGTTTCGCGAAGAGACTGCGGTGGGAGCCACACCGAAGTGGAAAGTCATTCCAGTAGTAGCTTGCCGTCACCGACGGCACTCGACTGAACAGCCGACCAATAGAGGAGTCATTCACGTGCTCAACGATCAGCAGAGACAGCAAGCGAGTCAGCTCTTGCATGCGACCGACCACGGTGATGCTGCGGCTGTCACATCCTTGATCAGCGATGACTTCAGTTTCTACTCGATGCGGCGCGCACCGTTGAGTTCGCCCACGGGAGCGCCGGTGCCAACCGTTTTCGACCGGGTCGGCTTCCTCGCTTTCGTGAAGACCATGCCGGGCCTGACGAAAGATGGCATGCACTTCAGCGAGAATCTGGTTGTATGCGAGGGCGACTACGTAGCGATATTCGGCGAGTCCAGCGCGACCGCTCACAGCGGAGAGCCCTACAACAACGTCTACTGCTGGTTGTTTCACTTCAAACACGGGAAGGTCGACCAGTGGTGGGAATACTGCGACACACACTTGGTCGCCACAGTCTTGGGGTCTGGCACGATCAGGTGACATCTGAGTTGACATGCCCGTGATGGGCGGGCCCCGGGGGATGTTCCTGTACCCAAGTCGTACCACCACGAGTTCCGGGACGACGTCGTCCGTGTCGCTCGCGACCGAGACGACGGTGTGTCGATCGGGCAGATCGCCACCGATTTCGGGGTCCACCCAATGACGCTGCACAAGTGGATACGCCACGCCGGTATCGACGCGGGCGCCAAATCCCGGCAGCACCGGCGAGTCCTGTGAACTGCGGGATGCGCGGTGTCGGATCAGGCTCCTCGATTGGGACAACGAAGTCCTGCGCCGGGCAGCGGCCTATCTGTCACAGGCCAATATGCCGGGAAAAGGCTCTACCCGCTCGTAGCTGATCTCCCGCCGACGCGGTCCCCGTCGCGGTGACGTGCAGGGTACTCACGCTCGCCCGCCAGCCTTACTACCGCTGGCTGGCAGACCCCGACCCCATCACCGATGCCGAGGTCGTCGAAGCCTACCGCGCCAACGCCCTGTTCGACGCCCTCCACGCGGATCCCGAGTTCGGATACCGCTGCCTGGTCGAATAGGCATCCCATGCCGGCGAGCCGATGGCAGAGCGCACCGCCTGGCGGATCTGCACCCAGAACCGGTGGTGGAGTGCGTTCGGCAGGAAACGCGCTGAGAACGGCACGGTTGGGCCACCGGCGCATGACGATCTTATCGAGCGTGACTTCAACGCTGATGCACCAAATCAGCAGTGGCTCAAGGTATCACTGAACATCGCACCGGTGAAGGGAAGCTTACCGGTGTGCGATCAAGGACGTCTTCTCCAACCAGATCGTGGGCTACAGCATCGACTCGCGGCTGAAGTCCAGATTGGCCACCGCCGCGCTCAATAGTGCGGTGGCGCGCCAGTGACGAGGTGGCCGGCTGCCTTCTACATTCCGATCGTGGATCTCAGTTCAGGTCAGAACGATTCGTCCATGCTCTGGGCCGCTACGAGGTGTTTGGATCGATGGATCGAACGGACCTACCATCGTCGCCGACGCCAGTCTCGCCTCAAGCGGTTGACCTCGATCGAATACCAAACCATCGTGACCACACCAGTCAGTCAGGCTGCGTGACCGAGACTGTCACCTGATCGTGCAGCAGACCCTTGTTCAGGTGGAGCCGTACCTAAAATCGAAGCGCTTCAGAGCAATGCATTCGGGACGGCAATCCGGCACGCCCTCAAATACTCGCCCAGGCCCTTCGCCTGTGGATCCGTTCGCGTGCAGGAAGCCACGCCATCCCCCAATAAGCCAACGATGACAAAGTTCACGCCTTTGAGATTGGCGAAGTCGTAGCGCCGGACTTCCAGGTTCTCCGGAATATCAAGCAGGTGACGAACAAACTCGACGGTTAGCGTACTGGACAGCCACCGCCACCGGTCGTCCCTGTCGGTCCACACGCCTACGTTGGCATTGCCTCCCTTGTCGCCCGACCTGGCGCCGACCACGGTGCCGAGCGGACGCCGCGACGTGGGCCCGAAATCGAACGGTGGATTCGGTGACGTATATTGCCCCGGAATCGAATCTTGTTCATATGCAATGTGATCGATCATCTGGATCGTCCCGTCCGCGTGGACGACGCGGTGTTCAACATATGATGCCGGAATGACAGTCGGCCAATACACGCCGAATTCACGAGCACTGGACGGCGGTGTCGTTGTGTGGAATCCGGCATACCCGGCGACCGCCAACTCGGTCACGGCGTTGGAGAACGGACGGTCGACGATCGCTCGCTCAGTCGACTTCACGGTCACCTTCAGATGCGCAGTCGACTCGTCGAAGGTCCGAGGCTCGGCGCGGTCATATCTGAGAAGCTGGACATCCACTTCGTCGAATTGTTTCCTTCCACCGAGGATTTCGAAGAGCTGATCAATGGCCCAGTCGGATTTCTCCTCGATGTCCAGGCCGGTTAACACCATGGTCATCGTGTTGCGATATCCACCGATGTAATTCATCGCGACTTTCAGGTCCGCTGGCGGCGGACTGCCTTTCGCTCCGCTGACCAGCACACGGTCGGGCCCGTCCTGAGTGACCGATAATGAGTCGAAATGCGACACCACGTCCGGGTTGATGTAAGCCGGCGATGCAACTTCGTAGAGCAGCTGCGCAGTAACAGTTCCCGTCGTCACCAACCCACCGGTCCCCTTGTGCTTGGTGACGACGAAACTCCCGTCGTGCGCCAATTCAGCAATGGGGGACCCCGGACAGCGGCGATCATCGACTTCAGACATTCGCGCGTAATTGCCTCCGGTCGCTTGGGGTCCGCATTCGATGACGTGGCCAGCCGCGACAGCACCCGCTAGGGCGTCGAAATCGTCGCGGTCCCAACAGTGCCACCACGCACCGACCCCGACAACCAGAGCTGCGTCGGTCACGCGGCCAGTGATGACCACATCGGCGCCGCCCGAGAGCGCAGCTGTGATGCCCCATCCACCCAGATAGGCATTCGCGGTGACCGGTCGAACCGCAGCATCGGTCAGGCTGCGCCCCGTATCCAAGTGTCTGAATTCGAGTCCGTTTGCACGCAGCTGCGGCAGTACCGGCATGAGGTCATCGCCTTCGACATGGGCAACCTGCAAGGCCAAGCCAGAATCGGCGATCAAGGTACGGACCGCGTCGGCGAGACCCGCCGGATTCAGGCCACCAGCGTTGACAACCACCTTCAGTCTGCGCTGGGCGCAGGCCTCGATAACCTCTCCCAACTGGCTGAGAAACGTTCGGGCCCATCCTGTATCGGGGTCCTTCTGCCGCGCCTTCCATAGGATCAGCATGGTGAGTTCAGCGAGGTAATCCCCGGTGATTACATCGACGTCGCCGCCCTCGATTAGCAGCCGCATGGATGACGACCGATCACCGTAGAATGCCGATGCATTCCCGATGCGGACCGGCCGTCGAGGTACCGATCCCACCAGAAGATCATCGTTTGAACTGGCCACGATTACGCTCCACTCCATACTGGCCGTCGGTTTTCGGCGAACGCGCGCATTCCCTCCTGCGCATCGGCGCTACAGTAGACTTGCGCCCAAAGGCGCTCGGCTTCCGAGAACGCATCAGACAGCGATTGTTCTGCGAGCAACGAAGCAGTCTTCTTTCCTGCGGCCACGGAAAGCGGTGCGTTGGAGGCGATTTCCTCTCCCAACTTCTGGGCGGCAGCGATCAGCTGGTCCGGCCGAACGAGTCGGTTGACGAATCCGATCTCGTATGCGCGTTCTGCCGAAAGCGATTCGCCGGTCACCAGCATTTCCATCGCGATTCGTCGCGGAATCATTGACGGCAGAGGCACCGCCCACGGAGCTCCGCGGCCGACCTTGACCTCGGTGATCCCGAACCGGGCTGAGGTTGATGCGACGCATAGGTCGCAGTTCTGGACGAGTAGAAAGCCCCCGGCCAGGGCCGGCCCGTTGACCGCGGCGATGGTGGGCTTGGCCACCTCTATATTACGACCGAACTGCGGCACGAAGTTGATCGGCGGAATCGTCAGACCGCTTTGCGACATCTCCTTAAGGTCGCCTCCGGCACAGAACGCCGTGCCCGCTCCGGTAAGGACAAGTACCTTCGCCGCGTCATCGATGTTGAACGCGTGAAGTGCGGCGAACAAACCTCTCCGCACTTCCTCATTGAGGCAGTTGCGCGCCTCGGGACGATTGATGGTCAGCCACGCCACTTCATTGCGTACCTCGTATTCGATGGTCATCGCTCTGTTGCGATCTCGCGCCGGTTCACCCACGCAGGCTCAATCGATCGTGCTAGGTGGCTCGCGCTCATCTCGTTCCACCCCCGGCCTTCCCGGGATTGGCCGTCCACTTGTTAGCGGATGAGGGAGCGCCGGTTTCTGAGACAGTACGAGCCAGATCGGCGAGCGTCCACCGCCCGTTAGCCATTAGCTTCCAATCCGGATCTTTGCTCCAGGGACGGATACGCTGCACCCTTGAGCCCCCAACCAGAAATACCTCGCCGCTCAGCGAACATGCCGATGAGAGCAGATAACCCACGAATGGCGAGACGTTACCCGGGTGCATACGGTCGAAGGCGTCGCCATCGCCATCAAGGGCTCCGCCGAATGCGCTCTCCGTCAAGCGTGTTCGCGCTTGCGGCAGCACCGCATTCACCCGTACGCCGTAACGCGCGAGCTCCTTGCTGGTCACCTGAGTCAGGGAGGCCACACCTGCCTTAGCCGCGGCGTAGTTGGCCTGTCCGGGATTGCCGAACACACCCGATTCGCTGCTTGTGTTCACCACCGAGGCATCGACAGCCTCGCCGCGCTTGCTTCGCTCGCGCCAATGGCGACCGACCTCGCGGCTCATCAGGAACGTACCCCGCAGATTGACCTGCAGCACCAGATCCCAGTCGTCGTCATGCAGGTTCACCAACATCCGGTCTCGCAGGATGCCGGCATTATTGACCAGGCCGTCAATGCGTCCGTATGCATCCACCGCCGATGACACGATTCTGCTCGCCCCGGCGGTGCCGGCGATGTCGTCGCCGTTGGCGATCGCAGAGCCGCCGGCGGCGCGGATCTCTTCGACGACGTCGTGCGCCGGCCCGGTCGAGGCGCCGGCGCCGTCTTGCTCGCCACCGAGGTCGTTGACTACGACGTTAGCCCCCTCGGCGGCGAAGAGAAGTGCGTGCTCACGCCCAATTCCCCGCCCCGCTCCGGTCACGATGATCGTTTTGTCCTGGAGGTGTCCCATGGGATTCCGCTCGCTTCCTAGGCGGACACCACACCCACGCAACGGGGGGGCCGCTTATAAATCAATTAGTATATTAGTAGACTATATATTGCCAAAGTAAGTGGGGCAATCGTCTCCTCCCACCTTCCGCCCGAGGCCGATGCGCCCGGACGGCGATTAATCAGCATTCGGTGCAGCCCCGCCGGGGGGCGCGTTGAGACGCCATGAAATTCGCTCTGATGGTCATCTTGTCCAGCTTGTCTCCCGCCAGCGTGGGTAGCGACGCGGCGGATATGTGCCAGCGCGTCGGTATCGCGAAGTAGGCGAGTTTGCCGGCGCAGTGTTCGCGCAAAGCCTGGGCGTCGACCGTCCGTCCTGTTCGACAGGTGATGGCGGCCACCAACTCCTCCCCCAGGTCATCGTGGGGAATTCCGAAAGCGGCCGCTTCGGCCACCGATGGGTGGGTGAGCAGGTGCTGTTCGACCTGCGGACAAGAGATGTTCTCTCCGCCGCGGATGATGATGTCCTTGCGCCGGCCTCCGACGTAGAGGTAACCGTCGTCGTCCAAATGTCCGACGTCGCCAGTGCGAAGCCATCCATCGTCGGTCAGCGCACCGTCTTCAACCCCTACGTAGCGCAGCATGACGGTGGGTGATCGAACCAGGATCTCGCCCGATCCGGTCTCGTCGGCGTCATCGATACGCAATTCGACCACAGGATATGGCTTGCCCACCGTTCCTGGACGTTCGCGGAGGACTGCCGTTCCGGCAACTGTGGCGAAGCCGCCCGTCTCGGTCATGCCCCAAGTGTTGGCCAGCCCGCGGTCACGCAACTGGGGCAGTTTCGACGTCACCCGCCGGGCAAGGTCGGGAGGCAGCGGGGCTCCGCCGATGGGCAAGGATTCGAGGCTGGTTAGGTCGTAGGACTCAAAGTCTGGATGTTCGAGCACGCGGATCGCCATGGTCGGCACGCCGCCCCAGCTGTGGGCACGCTCGGATTCGATCAGCCGTAGCACCTCGGTGGCGTCGAATCGCCCCTCTGTGAGCACCAACCGGCCGCCGGTGAGCAGCGTGGTCAGCAATCGGGAGGAGCCGCCCACGTGGAACAGTGGGGTGGATAGCACCGAGGTTCGCAGCTCGGCGCCGGAGCCGTCGGCGATCGGGAGCCGACCGGACCTGACCAATATGTTCTGCTGATTGACGATCAACGCGCGCACCGACAATTCGACCGCCTTGGGTGTGCCCGAGCTCCCGGAGGTGAACAAGATGAGCCCTGGGTCATCGATATTCGTTTCCGCCACAGGTGCTTCCGGCATGCTGGTGTCATGCAAGGCCTCGCTCAGGTCGTTCAAATACAGAACGGGCCCGCACCCCTCGAGAAGTTCGGGAGCGTCGCTCAGTAGCTGAGCCGGCGACGTGACAGCCACGGCATGCTCGATTTCAGTGCGGCTCCACCACCGGTTGGCATAGACCGGCACCGCGCCCAGCCACCACGCCCCCCAGGTGGCCAAGGCGAACTCAGGACGGTTGTAGCTATGCAGCATCACTCGATCTCCGCGTGCCACGCCACGAGCCGACAGTTGCGCCGCGGCGCGCGGAATGGCTGATCGGAACGCAGCATGGGAGATCCGTCGCTCCCCCTGGACGAGGTAAGCATGTTCATGCCAAGCGGCGGGTGCCTCCAACAGCTGTGACATGTTCTCCGGCGATGCCGCGTACACCAGGCCAGCGTGCCCCGCATAGGTCCCGGCGATCACCTGGTCGCTCCAAAGCCGCGTAGAAGATTGCGCCGAACCGCAGGCAGTCATGACGGCGCCCCTTTCGTCCGGCTGGGCGCCTCCAGAATGTGCACCGAGCACGCCGATGCCAGGCCAATTACGTGGGCGAGCCCGACGCGGGCGCCTTCGATCTGACGTTGTCCGGCCTCACCGCGCAGGTGGGTGGCAACCTCGTAGAGGTTGGCTATGCCTGTTGCCCCAATCGGGTGGCCTTTCGACAGCAGTCCACCTGACACGTTGACTGGCAGCGAACCATCCCGTGTCGGCGCACCGGAGTCGATGAATTCGCCGGCGCCCCCCGGTGCGCATAGCCGGAGATTGTCGTAGTGCAACAACTCCGCAGTCGCGAAGCAATCGTGGAGCTCTACAAGATCCAACTCAGTCGGCTCGATGCCCGCGGCTTCGTAGGCCTGATCGGCGGCGAGTCGCGTGAGCGTGTTGACGTCCGGTTGAACCTGGCCTGCCTCGGTCCACGGATCGGACGTCATCACCGAGGCTGAAATCTTGATGGCCCGCCGACGTACGTCCGGGTCCAGTGTTCGCAGCCGAGCGTCCGACGCCAGGATCACCGATGCGGCACCGTCACCGGTGGGACAGCACATCGGCAGAGTATTCGGATAGCTGATCACCTCGGCGCGGAGAACCTCCTCCAGCGTGAACGTACGTTGGTATTGAGCCAGCGGGTTCAGCACCGAGTGCTGATGGTTCTTGACGGCAACCTTCGCGAACTGTTCAGCAGTCACGCCGTGAGTCAGCGCATATTCAGTCCCTGCTTGAGCGAATACGCCGGGCATCAGACCGGTACCGAGGAGACCTTCTGTCTTCGCCACGGACCCATACCGGCCCCGTGGCAAGAAGGCAGTCTTGTCGCCACGCTCTTTTGCGGCACCCCCGAGCATGCCCATCTTGCCCATCTTCTCAACGCCCAGTGCCATCGCAAGGTCGCACTCGCCGGACCTGATGGCCATGACTGCGACGCGGACCGCCGTGGCCCCCGTTGCGCAGGCATTGACGACGTTGTAAACCGGAATCCCGCTCTGCCCGATCTGCTTCTGCAGGCGCTGGCCGTTGTGCGAATTCGCTTCGTAGACATTGCCGAGCGCTAACAGACCCATGGCGGACATTTGCTGGCCAGAGTCGGCCAAGGCGTCCAGCGCTGCGGTAGACGCGAGGTCCATCAGATCCTTGTCCGGGAACCGACCGAACTTCGTCATCGAGGCGCCGATTATCCAGACGTTCTCACTCACTTGTGGGCCCCAATTCGCTCAAATCCGAACGCCACCGCGACGTTTCCATCGTCATCGGTACCGATGTCGAACGTGGTGAGGCGGACTCGCCTCTGGGTTTCGACGTCGGCGGGATCATGGGTGTCGAGGAGGTTCGCTTTGACCACTCCTCCGCCGTCGAGGCGAACGACCACGGAGGTGAAGGGCCAGGACTTCACACCGCGCCGGACGATCGTGTACCCGCTCACAACGCCTTCGTTGGAAAGTCGCCGTTTGACGAATGAGGTGTTTGAACACTTCGCACAGGCGTTTCGACGGTCGAAATACAACGCCGCACAACCAGCGCACTCGTGGGCCTCGAGGTGCGGATCCTCACCCAACACCAGATAGTCGACGACGGGGATGACACGCGGCACAGTTACCTCCTCGATTCCCAGCATCTGCAGCCAGAATAATACTATATTAATCTATATTCCATTGCTATACAATCAAGTGTCTTAGTGAATCCTCGTCAGCCTCGTCCCGCGACGTAAGCTGGCCAACAGTCGGCTCATGATCACGCCGCGAATCGGGTCATCGCGGCGGTGGACCCAATCGCCAGTGCAGAATCGCAGGCAGGCCCCCGAAACAACCAAGGAGACGGCGAGTGGCGAGTATGCGCGATGTGTCCGACGACACGAACGACCCGGTGTACTGGGCCAAGCATTTCTGGGAAGAGCAGAAATTGGACGGCGACGAGCAGCGATTCCTCACGTTGTCGTCGTTGCTTCGCTACCACCGCCTCGTCGCTGACGCGGTCGACGATGAACTTAAAAAGTGCGAGTTGAACCTGACGGACTACTTGACGTTGATGACGTTGCAACTTTCGAAGACCGGCACACGGTTGATCTCCGATCTGGCCCGCGGACTCTTGATTCACGCCACCACCGCCACCCTTGTCACGGATCGCCTCGAGAGGCGGGCCATGTTGCGGCGCAGCCCCCATCCCACCGACCGGCGAGCGACGTGTATCACCATCACCGACCTCGGACGGGAGGCCGCCGATGGGGCCACCAGAGCCCTCCACGAAATCAACTTCGGATTGAGTGGCACCAACCGTGACGTCAAGCGGTTTTACCAGGCCCTCACGACTATGCGTCGAGCGGCGGGCGACGCCGGACCGCACTGACGCGTTTCGAAAGCTCAACTTCGGTGGCGATCCAGGAGCTGAAGTGCGCCACGTCGAGAGCCGCCTTCGTTATCAGGCGCCGAATTCTGCAGCCTTCTCTCGGAAGGTTGGCCACATCGCCCGGGCGAGGCGTTCCTCCTCCGCGAGCTGGGCAGAAAGCGATTGTGCAAGCGCGGTCACCGAGAGCTGCCGGATTCCTTGCAGCGAAGAACTCGGCACAGGATTGATCGACCTGGCGAGGTCGACTGCGGCGGCGACGACGCTCTCACCGTCGTCGACAACCTGGTCAGCGATTCCGAACTCGAATGCGGTTCCGGCGTTCATCGGTTGGTCCCGCAGCAGGAACCTGGCAGCATGAGCCGAGCCTAGGAAGTGGCTGAGGAAGTACGACGAGCCGTTATCGGGCGCTACGCCGAGACCGGCGAAGCGCGGATGTAGAGCCGCCGAACGAGACAAGACCCGGAAGTCGGTAGCCAGGGCGTAGCCCATACCCGCACCGGCGGCCGCTCCGTTTACGGCGGCCACGGTGATGACTGGGGCGTCGCGGATGAGTTCTACGATGCGGAAGGACGTAGCGAGAAAGTCTCCCATCACGTCGTTGCGACCGGCACCCAAGAGGGCAGCCGTGCACTTGAGGTCAGCACCCGCGCAAAAGCCCCGCCCCGCCCCCGTGAGCACGGCGGCCCGAACCGGTTCCGCCACTGCGCGCTTCCAGACCTCTTCGAGCTGACTGACCAGTGCCGGAGTCAAGGCGTTCATGGCGTCAGGACGATTCAATGTGATTACTGCGACCTCGTCGACGACCGAATGGCGCACCAACCCTCCTGCCACGTCGTCCGCCGTCGTTCCGGTGAAATTCATCTTGACTCCATTCTCGTCAACGACAGCGTCGCACGCGTTCCATTAAGGGTGGTGAGTGAGTGATTATTCACCAACAGTAACGTGTCGAGTGGCGCTGTCAACCAAAATGGACTCGCGTCAGGCGGATTCGATGCCCACCAGGCGCCGCGCCAACGCCTGATTACGCGTGATGTAAGCGGTCAACGACACCCGCCGGAGCAAATGGCGCTTGAGGACCCACGTGGAGGCGGTCATGCTGATCGCAAGCGCAGCCATACGCGGATCGTCGCAGTGAAACTCACCGTGCCCTATACCCTGCTCGATTAGCGTGGTGATCTCGCTGACGTGACGCTCCTCTTGCTGGTGCAAGCGGGACTGCATGGGCTGAGGCATGTATTGGAACTCGACGTAGAGGAGACGTACCAGGTCGCGGTCGCCGTCGGCCTGGCGGACGAGACCGTTCACCACCGCGTCCAACTTGCTCGTTGAACTCCCATCGACGTTCAGCGCTCGGGCCATGGCCTCATTAGTTCGGTCGAAGCCCGCCTCAGACACCAGCCATAGGATGTCCTCCTTGGCTCGCACATACTTGTACAGCGAGCCGATGCTCACGTTCGCGGCCGCCGCGACGTCATTGACCGAGGTTTTGCTGTATCCGTTCTTCGAGAAGCAGGCCAAGCCTGCTTTCAGCAACTTGTTTCGGCCTTCTGCGAGGGCACCCTCGTCTTTGATCCGTCCGTTGATGGCATTCCAGCCGGCGGGGGCGGTATCATTCGCCATTGTCGTTAATCCACCTCGCGCGTCGAGACTTCACTGCATGTCGGTTAGTCGGTCGAGTATACGAGCGAGCGAGCGGGCCGAGCCAGCGTGCGACTTCGAACAATCTGCACGGCAGCGCGGAGCTCAGAACAGGGTCCGGGCGTATCCGCCGTCCAGCGAGATCGTCTGGCCCGTAAGCCAGCCGGCTCGGTCGGAGGCCAAAAACGTCGCCAGTGCGCCGACATCTTCGATCGTGCCCAGCCGCTTGGTCGGGACCATGTTGTCGATGTACTTCTCCAGAGTGTTGACCGACTCGGGGAGTTGCGCCACGTAGTCAGCGAAGTAAGGCGTCTCGACGGGTCCTGGAGCGATCACGTTCGCAGTGATGCCATGGCCGCCGAGTTCATTCGAGAGCGACTTCATCAGTCCGCACGCGGCGACACGGATGTTCGAGAACAGCACCGGGTCCTCGCGGTGCGGCTCCTTCATCGCAATGGTGCCGATGTTGATCAGGCGGCCCCATCCCTGTTCCTTCATGTGGGGAATAACTTCGCGAGTGAGGTACACGATGTTCATCACGATGTCCTGCATGGCTTGTTCGAACTGATCGTCCGAGGCGTTGTCGAAACCCCGGCCCGGAATCGTTCCACCGACCACGGTGAGAAAGAAGCTCATGCTGACGGCAATGTCGGGAGGTCCGAATGCCTCGGTGGCTTCGGCGACGGCCCGGACGACGTCATCCCGCTCCGCCATCTGAGCGGTGATTGCGACTGCCTGCCCGCCGGCGGCGTTGATGGCGTCCACCTCCCGCCGCAGCGCACGTTCGCGCCGGGCGACCATGGCCACCTTGACCCCTTCTCGGGCGAGGTCCCGGGCAATGCCCAGCCCGATGCCCCTACTGGCGCCGGCGACAATCGCGACTCTGCCTTTCAGCCCGAGATCCATTAGCGTTCCTTTCGGTAACGAGTGAGTAGTCACTCAGTTTCATATTTTTCGTTCGTCGACAACGCCGGAGCGCCGACTTGGGTCGGTGCACGCGACCGGCGTCAGTAACTTCGGGGCATACCGAGTACGTGTGAGCCGAGAAAGTTCAGGATCATCTCCTGACTGATCGGTGCGATCCGCGTCAGGCGCGCCTCTCTGAAGTACCTTGCGACGTGGTACTCCTCCGAATAGCCCATCCCGCCGTGAGTTTGCAGTGCACGGTCGGCGGCTTCGAAGCCGGCCTCGGCGCACAGATACTTGGCCGTGTTCGCCTCACGCGCGCATCGCCGCCCGTTGTCGTACAGCCAGGTGGCCTTGCGCAAGACGAGTTCGGCGGCATCCAGGCGCGCCAGCGAATCGGCCAACGGAAATTGGATGCCCTGGTTCATCGCGATCGGCCTGCCGAAAACCTCTCGTTCAACGCCGTAGCGGACAGCTGCCCGTAGGGCGGCGCGCCCTATGCCGAGCGCCTCGGCGGCAACGAGACAGCGCTCGGGATTCAAGCCGTCCAGGATGTACTCGAACCCGCGTCCCTCCTCGCCGACCCGATCCTCGATGGGGATCTCCAAGCCGTCGATGAACAATTCGTTGGAGGTAACCGCGTTGCGACCCATTTTGGGAATGGGCCTGATATCCACTTTGGTCCGGTCGAGGTCGGTGAGGAAAAGTGTCAATCCGTCTGTCTTACGTGACACGTCCTCGATCTTCGTCGTACGGGTCAACAGCAGGATCTTCTCCGACTCCATCGCCTTCGAAATCCATACCTTTCGCCCGTTGACGATGTATCGGTCGCCCGACCTGCGCGCGAAGGTCGTGATGCGCGTCGTATCCAGACCCGCTCCCGGCTCCGTCACCCCGAAGCACACATGCAGATCTCCGCTGACGATGCGCGGCAGAGTTCGGGCCTTGAGTTCATCGGACCCGTGCACGATCACGGGGTGCATGCCGAATATCGACAGGTGCATCGAACTCGCGCCGTTCATACCTGCCCCCGAAGCGGCGACCTCCTCGAGCAGGATCGACGCCTCGGTGATCCCATATCCGTGCCCGCCGTACTCCTCCGGAGTGGTGATGCCCAACCACCCGCCCGCGGCGAAGGCGTCGTAGAACTCACGCGGGAACTCGTGATCGCGGTCCTTCGTGAGCCAATAGTGGTCGTCGAACTTGCCCGCCAGCTCGGCCACTGCCGAACGGATCGTCTGCTGATCGTCGGTGAGGTCGAAGTCCATGCTCACGTCGGATCCACGGCTTCCAGCAAATGGGTGTAACACACCGAGCCCGCGCCGATGATGTGGGCAAGACCGACTCGAGGACTCGCTACCTGCCGTTCGCCGGCCCTTCCTCGCAGCTGCTCGACCAACTCCCAGATCTGCGCGATGCCCGACGCGCCCGCCGGATGCCCGCGACCGATGAAGCCGCCATCCGTCGAAACCGGCCATCTGCCGCTGCGCTCCGTCGACCCCTCGGCAACGAGCTTGTCGGCTTCACCCTCGTCGCAGAGGCCGATCGATTCGTAGTAGAGCAACTCCTCGATCGCGTAGGCATCGTGGAACTGGATCACACCGAGATCGGTGGGACCGATGCCTGCCTCTTCATACGCCGCATGTGCGGCGCGACGACCCATCTCCGGTGGCCCAACCACCGCTCCTGTGAACAGGTGGCCCGGCGAGTAGAGCTCGGAATGCGCCTGCGACGCGGCAACTCGCACCGAAGCCGAGACGCCCAGGCGTTGCAGCGCCGCCCGCGAGCAGACGATCGCGGCCGAAGCCCCCGCGCCCTGCGGTGCCGCCATGCGCGCTGTGTGCGGGTAGGCGAGCATCCGGGAACCGAGCACCTGTTCGACGGTGACGGGTTTTGGTGCCTGACGCTCGGCGTAAGGACTGAGCCGGGCGTTGTTCCAGTTCTTCGCAGCGATACGAGCGAGCGTCTCGGCGGTCGTACCGTGCTCGGCCATCCTGCGCACCGCCCACATCGAGAAGAAGGCCATTGGCGAGACCACCGCTTCGACGACCGGCACCCCCGCCCGGATTGCGTTGAAGTCTGCTCCGGCCGCGGCGGGATCGTCGTAGGCGACAGCCATCACGACGTCCTGTGCGCCCCCGGCGACAGAGTGAACCGCTTCGTAGAACGCCGCCGCCCCGGTCGCCGAAGCGTTCTCCACTCGCACCACCGGAATCCCGGTCAGTCCAAGGTCTTTCACCACTCCGAGGCCGAACATGGGCGGAGCCAGCGCCGTGCCGAGGTACAGTGCTCCGATCTCCGCGAATGGGATCGCGGCGTCCTCGAGCGCGCCGAGCGATGCCGTCATGATCCGGTTGGCCAATGACTGCTCAGGCCCACCAAAGCGGCTCATGCCGACCCCGAGTACGTAAACGTCCTGATTCACCGCTTCACCCCCGACGGCGCAAAGCCGAGCACCGCTTCCACACCAGTGTCGCCGGTGCGAAACGGCAGCGGGACGGCGCGAACGCGCTGGCCCACCGACCACTGATCGGCCGGTCCGACGAGTGCCCCGATGACCCTCGGTCCGTTGTCGTCGAGATCGATCAGACCGACGGCGTAGCCCTGTTCGGCGCCGGGATCGGGTGGTTTGCTGCCCGGCCACGGCACGTGCACGAAGGTCCACGACCAAATGGTGCCGGCCGGTGCGAGCTCGACATCCTGTACAGCGCCACCGTCGACGGGAGATCTCAGTCTTCGCGGCCACAGCAGCTCGCCCGAGCCGACGCTGCGGGATCCGAGCAGCGAGACGTTGTCGCCGTCGAATCGATACAGATCGGGGTCGACAGACCGCACCGACGTGGTGTCGCTAGTTGAAGTCATCGGGCGTGGTTCTCCTTCTCATCGGTTGGCTGTTCTGGACTGGTATTCGGCTCTTAAATCGCGTTTGAGAACCTTCATGCCCGCCGACAGCGGCAGTGGTTGGGAGCGGATGTCGAAAGTCTTCGGAATCTTGTAGCGGGCAATGCGGTCGCGCAGGAAGGCGGTCAGATCCGCTTCCTGAAGAGCAGCACCCGCGGTAGGCACGACGACTGCGTGAACGGCCTCTCCCCACTCGGTGCTCGGCACTCCGATCACGGCAACCTGATCGACGGCGGGGTGATCGGCGATCGCCAGCTCCACCTCGGCGCTGTAGACGTTCTCACCGCCGCTGATGATCATGTCCTTCAGCCGATCGGTCAGGTACAGGTAGCCGTCGTCGTCGAGCAGGCCACCGTCGCCGGTTCGGTGAAAGCCATCGCAGCGTGTGCGCGAAGTCTCGTCCGGTCTCCGCCAGTAGTGGGTGAAAACCGTTGGTCCGCGCAGACATACCTCACCAGCGACGTTGCGGGCAACAGGCGATCCTTCGGAGTCGATGATGCGGACTTGTGTCCCCGGAACAGCTTTCCCAACCGACCGCAGGGCCGTTCGCGCAACGTGATCCTCGTGGGACAGACACGTGCCCAGCCCCGCCTCGGTCATGCCGTAGATCTGGGTGATCCGGGCTTGCGGCGCGACCGCGAGCACGCGTTCCAACAATGCTGCAGGCATAGGCGAACCGCCGTAGCAGATGTGGCGGATCGAAGACACGACCGACGGCTCGAACGCAGCGTGACCGCACAGCATCTGAAGCAGCTTGGGGACGATCATCATGTGGGTGATTCGATGAGCGGGAATGTCCGTCAGGGCACGCTCGACATCGAACCGTTCGCGATACACCCCGAGATTGCCCGCGGCGGCGAACGACAGCGCGGGACCGATCCCCGCGACGTGGTACAGCGGTCCGGTTTGCAGGTTCACGTTGCCCGGCCGGAACAGGTCCAGAGTCGGTGCCAGTCCGAAGACGAGTCCGCACAGGTTGCGTTGCGACAATCCGACACCCTTGGGCCGGCCGGTCGTTCCGCTGGTGTAAACCAAAATCGCGGTGGCGTTCTCGTCGACGTCAAATGGCGCCGCCGGCGCCGAGCCGTCCACTACTTCGCCCAACGTCATCGCGCCGGGAACGGCGGTGTCGATGGTGACGATGCCCCGCACGCCGGGGAGGGCGGCTTGCAGCGCGCGCAGATCCGTGCGCGCCGCAAAGGTGGCGTCGACGACGATCAGCGCCGGGTCGGCGTCGGCGAGTATGTGTCTGATCTCTGGGATCGACAGCATGGTGTTGATCGGGACGGGGATGACTCCGCTGAGAAACCCGGCGTTGAGCACGACCATCGCCGATGTCGAGTTTCCGGCGATGATCGCGACTCGATCGCCGGCCGAGAGGCCGAAGCCGTCGAACGCCGCGGACAGGCGCAGTGCTCGATCGAGGTGCGCGGCGAACGTCTCCCGGCCGCTCTCGTCGATGAATCCCGTCCGGTCGGCCGACCGTTCGATACCGCCCAGGAGGAGGCGGTTGTAGGAGAAGTCCTTCATAATTCGGCGATCAGGACGTCGAGACCTCTGCGCCGCTACGAACTTGTTCCGAGAACTCCATGTGTTCGGTGATGTTGTCCGGTGTCACACTGCCTGTCGCATCGGCGATCTCGCCGGCACGACGGGCAACCGTCTCGATAGTGAGCTCAGGGTCGTAGATGCCGGGTGTTTCCCCGATGAAGTGGCGGCAGACCCGCCCGCTGGACGCCGAGTACACCTGTCCGTTCTCGGTGCAGGACTCGTGCGACAGCCACGCCACGACGGGGGCCACCAGCGACGCCTTCATCGCATCAAGGCCCGGTACGCCGGGTGAGTCGGTCATCCGCGACTTGGCGCCGGGCGCGATGACGTTGGTCGACACTCCGCGAGAAGCGCCTTCGATCGCCATCGTTCGCGACAGCCCGACGATGCCGAGTTTGGCGGCCGAGTAGTTGGCCTGACCGAAGTTCCCGTACAGGCCCGCCGCGGAGGTGGTGTTGACGATGCGCCCGTAGCCGGCTTCACGCATGTGCCGAAACGCCTGTGCGGACGTGAGATACGTGCCACGAAGATGCACCGCAATCACCGCATCGAAGTCATCCGGCGTGCTCTTGACGAAGCTGCGATCGCGAATGATCCCAGCATTGTTGATCAGGATGTCCAGGC
>NZ_JBSFPX010000044.1:0-41093 GCF_053588415.1 Mycobacterium sp. NPDC003449 | reverse complement strand
GTTCCCGAGGACGCACTGGTGTGGGTCGACGGGATGGTGCGCACCGAGGACGGCGCCACCGGCCTCAGCCTGCCCGAACTGGTCCGCGCCGCGAACGAGGCCCGGGTGGACACCGCCGTCCTCAACACCTGGCGGGCCCGCTCCGGGGGTTTCGACCCGCAGAAGGGGCAGGGCCACACCTATCCGGACTACACCTTCGGCACCCACGCCGCCGAGGTCGAGGTCGATCTCGAGACCGGTGACGTTCGGCTGCTCAAGTACGCCGCCTGCCACGATGTCGGACGGGCCATCAACCCGATCCGGGTGCAGGGCCAGATCATCGGCGGCGCCGCGCAGGGTATCGGCTACGCGCTGACCGAGGACTGCGTCACCGAGGCCGGGCATCCGCTGTCGTCGCTGTTCGCCGACTATCTCATTCCGACGGCGATGGACCTGCCCGATATTCGGGTCACCGTCGTCGAAAGTGGTGAGGGCCGTGGGCCGCTCAATGCCCGCGGTATCGGGGAGCCCCCGATCGGGCCGCCGGCGGCGACCCTCGCCAGCGCCGTCGAGGCCGCCATCGGCGTCCGCCCCACCCAACTGCCCATCACCGCCGAGCGGGTTCTGGCCCTGCTCGACCAGCGCGACGCCGAAAGGGGAACGAGCACATGAAGCTTCAGCACCGGACCGAGGTCGGCGCCCCGCCGGATGACGTGTGGGCGTTTCTGCAGGACACCCCGGCCGTGGTGGAGTGCATGCCCGGCGCCGAGCTCGTCGACGATCTCGGTGACGACCGCTACGAAGGCGTGCTGCGGGTGGCCATCGGGCCGCTGAAGATGAACTACGCGGGGCGGGCGTCGGTGGTCGAACGGGATGCCTCGGCACGGCGAATCGTGTTGGACGCCAGCGGTCGCGACAAGCGTGGGTCCGGTTCGGTCGCGGCTCATGTCGCGTTGCGGGTCGAGCCCGTCGACTCGGGCAGCCGCATCGACGTGGTCTCCGATATCGATCTCACCGGCCGGATCGCGTCACTGGGCCGCGGGATCCGCGACGTGTCCAACCAGATGTTCGTCGATTTCGCCGGGGAACTGGGCAGCCGCATCGAGCACCCCGGCGGGCCGACCCCGGTCGCGGCCAGCCCGGCCGCGCCCACGGCGCCGACGCCGCTGTTGCGGCCCACCGAGAAGAATGCGGGCGGCGAGATCAAAGTGCTGCCACTGATTTTGGCGGTGACCCGGGAACGGATCGCCGATTTCCTGGTGCGGCTCAGCACCCGCGTGCGCCCGAACTGAGTCAGGTCGGGCGGCTCGCCAGAATCTTCTGCATCTCGTTGATCTGCAGCGCCACCCCGACCTGGATCGCCACCGGGGTGCTGGTGCTGAACGGGCCGAGGAGCCGCTCGAGTTTGGCGAGGCGGTAGCGCAGCGTGTTGTAGTGGTAGTGCAGATGTCGGGCCGCCTCGGCCATGTTCATATTGTGCTCGATCAGGGTCTCCAGGGTCTGGAACATCTCCGACCGTTCGGGCTCGCTCATCCCGAGGACGGGGCCGAGTTTCTCCTCGGCGAACGCCCGCAGGTCCTCGTCACTGACCTGGGCCAGCAACCGGAACAGGCCCAATTCGCCGTAAGCGGTGACCGCGCCCGTCCCCGACACCCGCGGTCCCAGCCGCAGGGCGGTCCGCGCCTCCTGATAGGCGACCGAAACACCCTCCGGCCCTGGGTAGTCGCGGCTCACGCCGATCGCGTACCGGGCGTGGGTGAAATGTGCCACCTCGTCCTGGACGGCGCGTGCGACCGCGAGCACGTCCTGGTCGGCCCCGATCACCGCGACCAGTTCGGAGCCGAGCCCCGCGGCGGCCGCCAGGCGGTCGCGGCTGCGTACCGCAGAGGCCCAGAACTCGATGGCACGGTCGTCGGCCAGCCGGGACGGGCGGGTGGTGGGGGAGTCGTCGGCGGTTCCCTCCCGCCTGCCGACCAGGACGGCGATATCGCGTTCCAGGTCCCATCCGAATCCCGAACCCAGTGAGGCGTATTCGCCCGCTTCGAACTCGCTGCCCGAGATCAGCTCGAACAGCGCGTTGGAGGAGAATCGGCGCTCCACCGCGCCCACCGCGAGGTCTCGGGTGACCTCGAGGGCCGCCACGATGGCGGCCTGCCCGACCGCCACCAGACTGAACTCGCCGAACGGGCGCCGCGCTTCGACGGCCACGACGAAACCGTGGTGCAGGCGGCCCGCCCTGATCTCCCGCGACGCCCAGCGCCTGCCGGTGCGCCGGTCGGTGTGCAGGCCGGTCAGGCCCAGCCGTAACAGATCGGCCGACTCGGCTTTGAGGAAATGCAGATCGATCAGCGGGGCTTCATCACCGGCCAGCCCCAGCACGGTGCCCTGGGGATCGGTGATCACCACGCTGGCGTCGCCCAGCAGACCGGACAGGCTGGCGGCTAGCTCGGTCAGGCCGCCGCCGGACAGGGTGATCGCGAGAAACGAGTGGTGAATCTCCTGGGCCTTCGCCAGCGCCGACGCCTGCCGGTTGACGATGATGGCGAACGCCCGGCTCAGGATGTCGTCGAAGCGGACCCGCTCGGGGATGACGACCAGCGGAAGACCGAGGCGTTCGGCGACCCGGATCATCTGCTGCCCGAGTTCGGGCATGTAGCGGTCGAGCTTGATCCCGATGCCGACGAGCCCGAGCCGGTGCAGGTCGGTCAGCAGCTTGCCCTGGTCCTCGTCGTCGCGGGGCAGCGGATAGCCGGTGGCGAGCAGGAACTCGTCCTGCCGAACCCATCTGCCGATATCGGGCACCGTCATCACGTTCACGGCGCTGATCGCCCGGTCCAGACCCGAGCCGCCCGCGATCAGCTCGGCCCCGGCCAGCACCTCGTCGTCGAGCAGCTCTCGCAGCGTGAGGGTTTCGGTCGAACTGGGGATCGCCGTCGGATCAGGCGTGGTCATGGGCGGCAAGCTTAGCGTCGATCGACAACAACCGCCGGGTTCTTTGGCACATATAGCCATGGGTTGGCGGCGGCGGTTGTTCGTATGGTTGCTGCATCCGGGCCATCGGGCACCGGCGAATCCGATGAGGAGGAGCACCGTGCCACCACGCGTGAAATCCCAGGTTGCTGACGGCGTCGTGACCGAGACCGTCTCGATCCTGGGCGGCACCGGCAACCTGGGTTTCGGTCTCGCGGTGCGGCTCGGGGTGGCCGGCTACACCGTCTGTCTCGGCTCCCGGGACGCCGAACGGGCCGATCGCGCCGCCGCGGCGGCGGGGGAACTGGTGCGCGGTGGCACCTTCCTCGGGCGCCGCAACGGCGAGGCGGTGGCGCTGGCCGATCGGCTGGTGATCGTCGCGGTGCCGTTCGCCAACCATGTGGCGACCCTGCGCAGCGTGGCCGACCACTGGCGCCAGGGCCAGGTGCTGCTCGATACCACCGTTCCGCTCGCGACCGCGATCGGTGGACGCCCGACGCATCTGGTCGAACCGTGGCACGGCTCGGCGGCGCAGCAGGCCCGATCGGCGATCGATGACCGGATCGCTCTCGCCGCGGGGCTGCACACGATCAGTGCGGCGGCGCTGCGCGACCTGGGTCGCCCGCTCGATCAGGACACCCTGATCTGCGGCGACCCCGCGGCCAAGGCCGCGGTGACGGCGGCACTGGAGCGAATCGACGGGTTGCGCGTCGTCGACGCCGGATCGCTGGAGATGAGCCGCCTGCTGGAAGGGCTGACCCCGGTGCTGATCGGGATCAACATCCGGCACAAAACCCATGCCGGCATTCAGGTCACCCACCTCGGGGCGGGCGACTATTCGGTGGCCGCGGCATCCGGGAGCTCGGCGTAGTTCCATTGATGTTCGCGTGCGAGGGCGCATGCGGCCTCGAGATCGCCGCCGGTGAGGGAATCCAGCAACAGCTGGTGGTCGTTGGCGATCGCGCTGAGACTGGGGGTGCGCGCCATGATGGTCACCGAGGTGCGGGCCTCGATGTGCAGGTTCTCCCAGGAACGCTTGATGAGGTCATTGCCTGCCGCCTCGATGATGTGTCGATGGAACATCACGCTTTCCATGCCGACCGCCTCGGTGTCGTCGGCGCGCGCGGCCTTCTGCATTCGCGCCACGTCAGCTCGGAGTTGGTCGACCGGAACGGTGCCGGCCAGCAGAACCAGCCGGGTCGCGGTCTCTTCGAGTGCTGCCCGTAAGACGTAACTCTCGCGCAGGGTCTCGCGGATGAATGCCCGCACGAACGTGCCGCGGCGCGGCTTGATCTCGACGAGTCCGAACGTCTCCAGCTCCCGCAGTGCTTCTCGCACCGGGGCCTGACTGGTACCGAATGCGGTGGCGACCCTGGTCTCCACCAGCCGCTCACCGGGCTCCAACTCGCCCGATACGATCTGCCGTACCAGCGTGTCCCGGATCCGATGACTGAGCGTCTGCCGGAGATCGGTCTCGTGCACGGGCATGTTCTGAAGATACGGACTCATCGCGTCATGAACGTGCACCCGCCGTGTTCCCTCCCGCCCGGGTCGCAGGATCATCGAGGTCCGTGGTGCGGTGACTACAGGTCGAGCACCAGCACAGCGCTTCTGGACCGGGAGACGCACGGCAGGATGACCCGGTTGGATTCCCGCTCGGCATCGCTGAGAACGTCGTCGTTGTGTTCGGGTACGCCGTCGGCGACTCCGAGCTCACACGTTCCGCAGATCCCGGCGCGACATGAATTGTCGATCTCAAGGCCGGCCTCCTCCAGCACCTCCAGCAGGGTTCGATCGGTCGGAACCCGCAGGCAGGTTCCCGACCGGGAAAGCCGCACGTCGAATTCGCCGTCGGGGGAGCGGCCCGCGGGCGCGCTCGGTGTGAACCGCTCCAGATGCAGCGCCCCCGGCGGCCAGCTGCCGCACCGTCGCACCACCGCGTCCATCAAAGGTCCTGGGCCACAGCAGTAAACGGCGGTGCCTTCGCGCGGATCACCCAGGATGCGGTCGAGGTCGAGCAGGCCGAACTCGTCCTGGGGCAGCAGGTGCAGATCGCCGCCGGGGATTTCACCCAACTCGTCGACGAATGCCATCGAGCCGCGGGTCCGCCCCCCATAGGTCAGCGTCCATGGCAGGCCCCGTGCGGCCACGTCGCGGACCATCGGCAGGATGGGCGTGATGCCGATTCCGCCTGCGACGAACAGGTATCGGTCCGCATCGACGAGGGAGAAGTTGTTGCGCGGGCCGCTGACCGAGACGATGTGCCCGGTCCGGACGCTCTCATGGATGAGCCGGGAACCGCCCCGGCTGGCCGGCTCGCGCAGCACGGCGATCCGCCAGACCTCGCTGTCCTCCGGGTGCCCGCACAGGGAGTAGTGCCGGACCAGCCCATCGGCGAGTTCGATCTCGATGTGCGCACCCGGCGACCATGGCGGTAGCGGTGAGCCGTCGGCGGTGCGCAGCTCGAGGCCGAGGACACCGTCGGCGTGTCGGCGCGTCGACGAAATCTGCAGCAGCGACATCGAATTCCCGTCCCGAACGCTAGGTGGTCAGCAGCCGGGTAGCCGCTTCCGGTGAGAACATGTTGGCCGCGATGTCCCGCATGCCTCGCATGGCACGCAGGATCTCGTCGCGATCGTCGTCGGTTGCGGCGTAGCGCGAAAGGATCTGGCGCCCGAGCCCGACATGGAACTTCTCGTCGATCTCGATCTTGCGGTGTACCCGGACCACCTCGTCGAAGCCGTAGCGCTCGCCGGCCAGGAAGGTCGGTTCGAGGCTTCCGGTCGCCGAGGTCTCCGATGCGTTCCAGGCCGCGACCGCCGCGAGGGGGTGGCGGTCCAGGCAGTCCCAGAGAAACTCGCTCCAGATCCGCGAGTCCGCGGGCACGGTCGTCGGCGCGGTACCGCCGAGTGACTCCACGGCGGAGCTGACCGCTTCGTAGTGCTCGGCCTCCTGGAAGGCCTGTTTCGCCAACAGGGTGATGTGCTTGCGTTCGAAGCGGAGGCCGTATCGGCGGATCTCCTCGTTCAGCAGGAACACGTAGTCGATCTCACGCCACGCCCGGGTGGCCAGCCATTCGGCCAGGATGACCGGCTGGGGATCGGCGGCGAACGAGTCGAAGAACTCTTCGCTGGTGCGTTTCGCATTGGCGAAGATCGAATCGAGGATCTCGTTGACCTCGTCGTTGATGGGGTCGAGTCCCGTCCCGCCCCTGACGTTGCGCACATTGGCCATCGGAGTCGCCTTTCCGTCAATTCTCGATTATCGATAATCGAAGAGTAAGGAGGTCGCCGGTCGCAGTCAATGCCCGGATCCGGCCGGAGATCGGCCCGTCCATGATGGTTGGCATCTCCTGCCAAAGGGGCCCGGACGAGATTGGCTGCTCGTTACGTGTGCATCCGGGACGGCCGACCCTAGCGTGATGGGCCTGACAATCATCCTGTCCAGGAACGAGGAACTCGAATGAAGGACAGCAGCGCGCAATCAGCAACGGCCGGCGGGTCGTCCTCGGAAACCTCGGGCAGCCAGTTGGTGCTCGAAAGAAGTGGCATCAGCCATATCCCGACGAGCCAGCGCTACGGCAACCCGCGCAACCAGTTCACCGTCCGGTTCGCCCCGGTGATCTACCTGGCCGGTATCTATCTGGGAGCCAGCGGTGGGCCCCTCGGCCTCGGCTTCACCGGCAGTATCACCGCCATCGTGCTCGCCAACATCCTCGGGTCGATCGTCACCGGTCTGTGCGCGGTGATGGGGCCGCGGTTGGGGATGCCCCAGCTGCCGATGGGCCGTGCGCCGTTCGGCTACATCGGGAACTTCCTGCCCGCGTTCCTCACGTTGCTGATGTGTATCGGCTACTACAGCGTCGGCACGGTGCTCGGCGCTAAATCGCTCGCCGACCTGCTGAATGCTCCCTACGCGCCGACCGTCGTGGTCGTCGCCGCGGTGAGCATCCTGATTGGAATCTTCGGTTACAAGATCCTGCACACCATGGGCAAGATCATCACCAACGTCAGCATCGTGGTGCTGACGGTGGTTTCGGTCGTCCTGCTGTTCCACGGTGGCGGCCCCGGCACCGAGGCGACGGTGTCCGGAGTCGACTACTGGCTGGCGTGGTCGGTGCTCTTCACCGCGGTGTTCGGCTATACGGCCAGCTGGGCGCCGTACGCGTCGGACTACTCGCGCTATCTGCCCGAGAACAGCAAACCGTCCTCGATCTTCGCGGCCGCGACGGCGGGTCTGTTCGCCTCGACCACCTGGATGATGTGCCTGGGCGCCGGGCTCATCACGCTCATGCCCGACGGCGATGTGATCGATGCGTTCGGTGTCGCGCTGCCCGACTGGTTGCGCTACGTCGTCCTGCTCACGCTCGGCCTGTCCGCCATTCCGCACAACTCGGTCAACCTGTATAGCGGTGCGATGAACACGTTGACCTGCGATATCAAGCTGCCGCAGTGGTTGACGGTGACCGTGGCAGGTGTGGTGGGACTGGTGATCGCGCTGGTATTCGGCGGTGACCACTTCCAGGCGAACTTCCTGCTGTTCCTGCACGTGCTGTCGTACTACATCACGCCGTGGGTCGCGGTCCTGCTCGTCGACTACTACGTCGTGCAACGGGCCGGACGCAACTCGCTGGCATTCGAGAATTTCTATACGCCCGACGGGGCCTTCGGGAGGTTCAACGTCGCGGGCCTCGGAGCGTTGATCATCGGCGTCATCGTGTCGGTGCCGTTCATGGCCAACGGTTTCTTCACCGGACCCGTGGGCGCCAGCCTCGCCGGCGCCGACCTGAGCTACTTCGTGTCCGCGATCGTGGCGGCCGTGCTCTACTTGGCCACCTATCGCCGGTTCGCGCCGCGGACGGCGCAGGTCAATCCGCAGGCGCACGGCGCCACACCGTCGCGCATGCAGAAGACGGACTGATCGGGTCGGTCGCGCCGGTGAACCATTCGGCGCGACGGGCCGTATACGGGGTGTCCGAAACACCACCCCAGGGGCCCGAAAGTGTCTGCACGCGTTCAATCAGCTGTCCTGACCACCGCCGCGGTCGCGGGCATCGGAGCACTCGTCGTCGCACCGGTGGCCGCACCACCGCAGGTTTCTGCGCGGCCGGTCGTCAGTACCGAGATCCGGCTCACCGCGACGCCCTCGTTGGGGGCGTTGCCAATCGCCTTCCTGCAGAACCAGCTCGAGTACTGCAGCGTGATCTGCCCGTTCGCCGTGCAGGGTGCGGTCACCATTCCGCTCGGCGCGGTGCAGACGCCTGCGGCGTTGCTGAACGCGCTGGCCACCACCGGCTCGCTGACCAGGGCGCTCGGAGCGGCCGCGGCGTCGGTGACCGGACCGGCGAATACGGCCGCCGAAGGCATCATTCTCAACGATGTCGACCGGGTGGTGCCGAAAGCCTTCAACAATCTGGAGATCTCGGTCGTGCAGCTGTTGCGGGTCGGATCGGCGGTGCTCAATCCCGCCGATCTTCCGCAGGCGGTCGAGCAAGCCAGGGAGACCATCCTGGCCGGGCTGAACCAGCCACTGCCGGGACCAGGGGTTCCCGTACCCACCGAGACCGGGGCCGAGACGCTGCCCGAGGTTGTCGCGGTCGAAGCGGTCAAGGTCAGCGCCGCGGTCGCATTCCAGGCCGGTGAACTTCTGCTGCTCGGCGTGGTGCAGACCGCCGATGCGGGCGCCCAGGAGCTGGCCCGCACCGGTGACCCGCTGGCGGCGGTCAGCGCGGCCGCCGCGCGGGCCACCGGCGTCATCGATGTCGCGTCGAACATCGTCACCGGCTCGGTCGATACGGCCGCCGCCAATATCGGTGCGGCGCTCAAGGATCCGTTCCCGAAAGCCGTATCGACTCGGGAGGTCGGTTCGCTGACGCCGACCGCCGAACGCCGCCGCGATAGCGCCGACGAATCCGTCACTCCCGCCAAGACCCGGCCGCTGAAACCGGTCAAGCCAAAGACCGAGGACCGGCCCGTGCGCAAGGTGGTCCGCGACGTCGGCCGGGCGGTCGGAAAGGCGACCGGCGCGTTGACCCATTCACCGAAGAAGTCGTTGCGACACAACAACTCCAAGTCTTCTGCGGGTAAAGGGCAGCACCGGGCCCGGCACCAGAAGTAGCCGCGGTTATCCACAGCGCGATATTCATTCACAGGCAGCGGTGGATCGCGCGCCTGGCAGCCGGAACGGTCCCCGTGCACACCTACCGTCGCGGGCATGGGAACCGAACTGCCCGTGCAGCGGCTGCGTCGCCGGCTCGGGGCCGACGACGACCCGGACGACGCCGATGACGGGGTAGGCACGGCCGCAGCGGACCCCGGCGAGGTGGCCGAGACGGCGCTGTCGCGGTGGCTACCCGATACGTCGAACGACGGTGCCAGGGGCTGGCTGGCGACGGTGCGGGCCGATCCGGGACGGGCCGGGGTGCTGGCCATGGGCGCGGTCGGGATCCTCGCGGTGCTGGTCACGGTCTTCATCCTGGTCAGGGATCAACCGCCACCGGTGACGGCGGCCAATCTTCCTCCGGTGCAGATGATTTCGTCGGCGAACCCGACACCTGCCGGCGACGCGGAGGGGCAGCTGGTGGTCAGCGTGGTGGGCCTGGTGCACAAACCGGGACTGGTCACCCTGCGGGCCGGGGCCCGCACCGCCGACGCGCTCGAGGCCGCGGGCGGGCCGCTCGACGGTGCCGACCTGATCGGGCTGAATATGGCCCGCCGGATCGCCGACGGGGAACAGATCGTGGTGGGGATCGCGGCACCGCCGGGGCAGCCCACGTCGATGGGCAGCTCGGTGGCCGGGGAGCCCGCGGCCCCCGGCGGTGGCGCGGAGCCCGACGCCCCGGCGGCACCGGTGGACCTCAACGCCGCGACCGCCGAGCAACTCGACGGGCTGCCCGGGGTCGGGCCGGTGACCGCCGAGGCGATCCTGGCCTGGCGCGAGGCCAACGGCCGATTCGCCAGCGTGGATCAGCTCGGCGACGTGGACGGGATCGGGCCGGCCCGGCTGGCCAAGCTGCGCACCCTGGTCCGGGTGTGACAGCGGGAGAACCGCACCCCGACACCGAGCGGCTGGATCTGCGGATCGCCCCGGCCGCCCTGACCGCCTGGGCGGTGACCGCCACCGGAATCTGGTGGCACATCGGCGGTTCCATCACGGCGGTGGTGACGGCGACGGCAGCGGCGGCCGCGGCGGCCCGGTGGGGCGGTGCAGACCGCGCGGTACACCGCGGTGGCCCCGCGGTGCTGGCCGTCGCGGTCGTGGGGGTGGCCTTCGCGGTGGCGGTCGGGCTGCGGGTGCATCAGGCTGAGCACCATCCGATCGTCCAGCGCTACGGCACGGGCGCCGACGTCGAGGTGACGCCCACCGAGCCACCCCGGGTGCTCAAGGGCGGCCGGCTGATGTTCCGCGCCGACCTGACCGCGCTGGACGGCAGACCCAATCGCGGGCGGGTGATCGTGTTCGCCCGCGCCACCGGGTACCCGGCGGTGACGGTCGGGCGGCCGGCCCGCTTTCGGGCCACCATCGCGCGTCCGCTGCGCCGCGACCTCACGCTCGCGGTCCTCTCGGTCACCGGGCCGGTCACGGCGGGGCGGGCCCCGGCGGTGCAGCGGGCCGCGCAGCACATCAGAACGGGTTTCGCCGACGCGGCACGCGGCGCCCTGCCGGCCGATCAGGCCGCGATCCTGCCCGGCCTGGTGCTGGGGGACACCTCGACCGTCACCGAACAGACCACGGCGCAGTTCCGGGCGGCGGGCCTGACCCATCTCACCGCGGTGTCGGGCGCCAACGTCACCATCGTGTGCGGTGCGCTGCTCCTGACCGCGGCCCTGGTCGGCCCGCGCATCGCGGTCGGGCTGGCGGCCCTGGGCCTGATCGGATTCGTCATCGTGGTGCAGCCGTCGGCGAGTGTGCTGCGGGCCGCGGTGATGGGTGCGGTCACGCTCCTCGGGGTGCTCACCCACCGGCGGAGACAGGCGGTGCCCGCACTCGCGGGCAGCGTTCTGGTGCTCATGGTCGCGGCACCGGAACTGGCCGTCGACGCCGGATTCGCCTTGTCGGTGTGTGCGACCGCGGGCATCGTCGTCATCGCACCGGTGTGGGCCCGACGCCTCGAGGACCGCGGCTGGCCGCGCTGGCTGGCCGCGGCCGTCAGCGTCGCGGTGGCCGCCCAACTCGTCACCGCGCCCCTGATCGCCGGGATCTCGGGCCGGTTCAGCGTGGTGGCGGTGCTGGCCAACCTGGCCGTCGCCGCGGTCATACCGCCCATCACGGTGCTCGGGACCACGGCGGCCGCCGTATCGGCGCTGTGGCCGGCGGGCGCGCAGCTGCTGATCCGGTTCACCGGGCCCGAGCTGTGGTGGTTGCTTTCGGTGGCGCGGTGGGCGTCGGGGGTGCCCGGATCGGCGTTGCCGACACCGTCGGGGCTGGTCGGGGTGCTGGTGGTGGCGGCGGGCGGGATCGCTTCGGCGGTGTTGTGGCGGTACCGGTGGATGCGGCACGGTGCGGCCGGCCTGGCGATCGTGCTGCTGGCCTGGACGCTGGCGGGCCAGGTGGTCGGCGCCGTCGGTGCGGCGTGACACGATCATGGGCGTGAGCCAACAGACCGACGGGCTGCACCTGGTGCTCGGTGATGAGGAATTGCTGGTCGAACGTGCGGTCGCGGCCGTGTTCCGGTCGGTGCGCGAGCGCGCCGGATCCGGCTTGGGATCCGAGGACGTGCCGGTGGACCGGTTGCGGGCCGGCGAGGTCAGCACCAGCGAACTCGCCGAACTGCTGAGCCCGTCGCTGTTCGCCGAGGAGCGGATGGTGGTGCTCGAAGCCGCGGGTGAGGCCGGTAAGGACGCCGTCGCGCTGATCGCGGCGGCCGCCGCCGATCTGCCGCCCGGCACGGCCCTCGTCGTGCTGCACTCCGGTGGCGGCCGGGCCAAGGCCCTGGCCGATCAGCTGAAAAAACTTGGGGCGCAGGTGCATCCGTGTGCGCGCATCACCAAGCCGGCCGAGCGGGCGGATTTCGTGCGCGGCGAGTTCCGCCGGCTACGGGCCAAGGTGTCCGATGACACCGTCAGCGTCGTACTCGATGCCGTCGGCTCCAACATCCGCGAGCTGGCCGCGGTCTGCTCGCAATTGGTGGCCGACACCGACGGCCAGGTCGACGCGGCCGCCGTGCGCCGCTACCACAGCGGCAAGGCCGAGGTGAAGGGCTTCGATATCGCCGACAAGGCGGTCCTCGGAGATGCCGCCGGGGCCGCGGAGGCATTGCGCTGGGCCATGCTGTCCGGTGAGCCGCACGTCGTGCTGGCCGATGCGCTGGCCGAGGCGGTGCACACCATCGCGCGGGTCGGGCCGCTGTCGGGGGATCCGTACCGGCTGGCCGGTGAGCTGGGGATGCCGCCGTGGCGGGTGCAGAAGGCGCAGAAACAGTCGCGGCGATGGTCGCGGGAATCGGTGGCCGAGGCGATGCGCGTCGTCGCCGCGCTCAACGCAGACGTAAAGGGCGCAGCGGCGGATGCCGACTACGCCCTTGAGGCCGCGGTGCGCCGGGTGGCAGACCTCGCCACCCGGTGAACCCGGGTTACTGCCGGAGGATCAGAGCTTGTTCAGCGCCAGGGCCAGGGCCGACTTCTTGTTCGCGGCCTGGTTGGCGTGGATGACGCCCTTGCTGGCGGCCTTGTCGAGCTGGCGGCTGGTCGACACCAGCAACTCGGCGGCCTTGTCCTTCTCGCCGGCCTCGACGGCCTCGCGGAAGCCGCGCACGGCCGTACGCAGCGACGACTTCACCGACTGGTTGCGCAGCCGACGACGCTCGTTGGTCCGGATGCGCTTTTCCTGCGACTTGATGTTGGCCACGTAGAAGTTCCTTCTTAATTCTCTAGCAGGGGTTACGAAGTCTCGGTGCGCCCACGCATACGGCGGGCAGCGACGTTTCAGGGTACCAGTGCAGCGCACGAACCCCCAAAAGCGACAGCGCCGACGGCCCTATGAACCGACAAAAAGCCTGCCGGTGGTGCAGCATGGTGCAGATGAGCCTCCGAACCGTCGCTACCGAGAGGCCGGCCGATCCGGGCAGGTCGTCGCGCAATTCCAAGCCCCGGGTCAGACACGAGGGCATCTTCGACGGTTACAACCGGCTGGGCCACTACTCGCAGGCGTTCGACGAGATGTTCGATGCGTCGGGCAACGTTCGCGGACCCTACAAGGGCATCTTCGCCGAGCTTGCTCCGTCGGACGCCTCCGAGTTGCAGGCCCGCTCGGAGGCGCTCGGGCGGGCGTTCATCGACCAGGGCATCACCTTCTCGCTGTCCGGTCAGGAGCGACCTTTCCCCCTCGATCTGGTGCCGCGGGTGATCTCGGCGGCCGAGTGGTCACGGCTGGAGCGCGGCATCACCCAGCGGGTCAAGGCGCTGGAGATGTACCTCGACGATGTGTACGGCGAGCAGGAGATCCTGCGCGACGGGGTGATCCCACGCCGGCTGGTGACCTCCTGCGAGCACTTCCACCGCGAGGCCGCGGGCATCGTCCCGCCCAACGGCGTGCGCATCCACGTCGCGGGGATCGACCTGATCCGCGACGCCAAGGGCGATTTCCGAGTGCTCGAGGACAACCTGCGGTCGCCGTCGGGGGTGTCCTATGTGATGGAGAACCGGCGCACCATGGCCAGGGTCTTCCCGAACCTGTTCGCGACCAACCGGGTGCGTGCGGTCGGCGACTATTCGTCGCATCTGCTGCGCGCGCTGCGCAACGCGGCACCCACCAACGTCGCCGACCCGACGGTGGTGGTGCTGACCCCCGGCGTCTACAACTCGGCGTATTTCGAGCATTCCCTGCTGGCCCGACAGATGGGTGCCGAGCTGGTCGAGGGCCGCGATCTGTTCTGCCGGGACAACGCGGTCTACATGCGCACCACCGAGGGGGAGCGTCAGGTCGACGTCATCTACCGGCGCATCGACGACGCGTATCTGGATCCGATGCAGTTCCGGCCCGACTCGGTGCTCGGTGTCGCGGGCATCCTCAACGCCGCGCGGGCCGGCAACGTGGTGATCTCCAGCGCGGTCGGGAACGGGGTCGGCGACGACAAACTCGTCTACACCTACGTGCCCACGATCATCGAGTACTACCTGGGTGAGAAGCCGGTCCTGGCCAACGTCGACACCTACCGGTGCTGGCTCGACGAGGAACGCGAGGAGGTGCTGGACCGGGTCGACGAACTGGTGGTCAAACCGGTCGAGGGGTCGGGCGGCTACGGCATCGTGTTCGGGCCGGACGCCTCGGCCAAAGAACTGGCCGCGATCGCCAAGAAGATCCGCAACGATCCGCGTGGCTGGATCGCGCAGCCGGTCATGCAGTTGTCCACCGTGCCGACCCAGATCGACAGCAGGCTGGCCCCGCGCCACGTCGACCTGCGACCGTTCGCGGTCAACGACGGCAACGATGTGTGGGTGCTGCCGGGCGGTCTGACCCGGGTGGCACTGCCCGAGGGGTCACTGGTGGTCAATTCCAGCCAGGGCGGTGGCTCGAAGGACACCTGGGTGCTGGCTTCGCGGACCTCGGCGGCCGACCGTGAGCTGGCCGGGGCCGAGGTGGTGCGGGCCCTGCCCAAGTCGGCCACCAGACCCAACAGCGATGGCGCGCCCGACGACTCGTCCCAGCAACAGCAGTAGGTGGTGAATCAGATGCTGGCACGCAATGCCGAATCGCTGTACTGGATCGGTCGCTATGTCGAGCGGGCCGATGACACCGCCCGCATTCTCGACGTGACGATCCACCAGCTGCTGGAGGATTCCAGCGTCGACCCGGACGGCGCATCGCGCACGCTGTTGCGGGTCCTCGGCATCGAACCGCCCGAGAAGCCGCTCGACGTGTGGTCGCTGACCGACATCGTCGCGTTCAGCCGCGACACCTACGGGGCATCGATCGTCGACGCCGTCTCGGCGGCCAGGGAGAACGCCCGCGGCGCCCGCGAGGTCACCTCCACCGAGATCTGGGAATGCCTCAACACCACCTATAACGGCCTGCCGGAACGGGAACGGGCAGCCAAGCGGCTCGGCCCGCACGAGTTCCTGGCCTACGTGGAGGGGCGGGCGGCGATGTTCGCCGGGCTGGCCGACTCGACACTGAGCCGCGACGACGGCTACCGGTTCATGCTGCTGGGCCGGGCCATCGAGCGGGTCGACATGACCGTGCGGCTGCTGCTGTCCCGGGTCGGGGACAGTGCCTCCTCACCGGCCTGGGTCACGCTGCTGCGGGCGGCCGGCGCGCACGACACCTACCTGCGGACCTACCGCGGTGTCCTCGACGCCGGGCGGGTGGTCGAGTTCATGATGCTCGACCGGTTGTTCCCCCGGTCGATCTTCCATTCGCTGCGGGTGGCCGAACACAGCCTCGACGAACTGCTCAGCTCGCCCTACAGCCGGGTGGGCGCGACCGCCGAGGCGCAGCGTCTGCTCGGCCGGGCCCGCAGCGAGCTCGAGTTCCTGCAGCCGGGTGTGCTGCTGGAATCGCTGGAGAACACCCTTGCCGAACTCCAGCGGACCTGTCGTGATGTCGGAGAAGCCTTGGCGCTGCAGTATTTCCATTCCGTTCCGTGGGTGGCGTGGACGGACGCCGGGCACGGCGATCCGCTGGTGATCGAGGAGGGTGAGCTCTAGATGTGGCGCATGCGGGTGGTGCACTCGACCGGCTATGCCTACAAGTCCCCGGTGACCGCGTCCTTCAACGAGGCGCGGCTGACGCCGCGTTCGGACTCCCGGCAGAACGTGATCCTCAACCGGGTGGAAACCGTCCCCGCCACCAGGTCCTACCGCTACGTGGACTACTGGGGTACCGCGGTGACGGCGTTCGACCTGCACGCTCCGCACACCGAACTGGAGGTGTCCTCGGCGTCGGTGGTCGAGACCGAGGTGGGGGAGAAACCCGACGACATGGCGAGCTGGGAGGACCTGGCCTCCGAGGCCGTCTTCGACAGATTCGACGAGATGCTCGCCCCGACCCAGTACACCCCGCGCAGCAAGCGCATCCAACGGGTCGGTGAACGGATCGCCAAGGATCACCAGCCCCACGAGGCGGTGATCGCGGTGGCCCAGTGGGTGCGCAGCGAACTCGACTACGTGCCGGGCACTACCGGTGTGCACTCGTCGGGTCTGGACGCGTTGCGCGAAGGCAAGGGTGTCTGCCAGGATTTCGCGCATCTTTCGCTGATCATGTTGCGGTCCATGGGAATTCCTGCGCGCTACGTCTCGGGTTACCTGCACCCCAAACGCAAGGCCTCGGTCGGCGACACCGTCGACGGGCAGAGCCACGCCTGGATCCAGGCCTGGACCGGCGGCTGGTGGAACTACGACCCCACCAACGACGCCGAGATCAACGAGCGGTACGTCAGTGTCGGTGTCGGCCGCAACTATTCGGACGTGGCCCCGCTGAAGGGCATCTACTCCGGTGAGGGGTCCACCGACCTCGACGTGGTCGTGGAGATCACCCGGCTGGCCTAGAACAGTCCGCCGGTGAGTGAGAGCAGTTGGCGGGTACGTGCTTTGGCCAGTTCGCAGTAGGTACGCGCGGCGGAGCGGGCGCCCGCCGCGTCGCCGTTCTCCAGGGCGACCAGGAGATCGCGCTGCGCGGACAGGAACGCGGCCGAGGATTGTGCGGTGGTGCCGAAACTGCGCATCATGACGTTCTTGATGCTCAACGATCCGAACGCCGCGATCAGCACCGGGTTGGCGGTCAGGGCGACGATCGCCTCGTGAAACGCGTAGTTCGCGTCCAGATAGGCATGGAAGTCCTCGAACCGGTCATCGACCAGATGGTGCGACATCGTCTCGAGGTGACCGCGCGCGACGGCGAGTTGGCGCGGATCGGCTCTGCCTGCGACAGAGTCGATCACGCCCAGTTCGATGGCGAGCCGGGCCTCGAAGGTGTAGTCGGATGTGCGGACGTCGAACGGTGCGATCACATAACCGCGGTGCGGGTCGCGCAGCACCAGTCCGTCGGCGGCCAGCCGGGTCAGGACGTAGAACGCCTGGGGCCGGTCGCCGTCGAGGCGCTCGGCGAGTTCGTCGACGGTGACCACCTGGCCCGCGGTGAACACCCGGCTCAGCACCATGTCGCGGGCCCGGGCGTAGGCGTTGTCGTTGCGTTCGAATTCGAAACGCCCGAAACCGCCCCGGAAGTAGGTCAACGGTGCGCCGTCACGTGCGGTCGCGGCCAGCACATAGCCCAGGAACACCGAATGCGTTCCGCCGGTGACCTGCTCGGTCACCTCGCACTCCAGCGCCGCGATGGCCTCGGACAGGATGGCCACATCGGCGATGCCCCGCTCGACCGCCACCCCGTCGAACTTGTCCGGTCGCGGCGCGGCGAACTGATAGGCGAGCTCGCCCTGCGTCTGCCCGAGCACGTTGACCGTGTAGCGGCCGCTGCGCTCGATCGCCGTCGCGGTGGGAACCGCGTTGTTGACGCACGCGAGCATCATCGGCGGCTCCATCGACAGCGAGGTCACCGAACTGGCGGTCATGCCGTAATCGCGGCCGTCGACCCGGGTGGTCACCACGGTGACCCCGCTGGCCAGGTGTCCGACGACGTGACGGAACAGGTCTGTGTCGACCCCACCGCCCGCGGTCACGTAGTCCTGGGTCACGTGTGTCTCCTGTCGTCGCACTGCTGCCCTCAATTGAACGTCGGGCCGGACCGGCATTCACTCACGGAGTTCGTGAATCTCGGTCGGTGCCGATGGCGCCCGAGGACACGGCCGCGCGGGCCGGTGACGGAATGCGCCACCCGGCGACCAGAAGTTCACGTTCGCCGACAATGCACGCACCCCGGCCGAACCTTTGACTGTCTGATGTGATCAGAGCAGCCGTGGTGGGACTGGGTTGGTGGGGCGGCAAGATCGTGCGCGATCTGGCCGGCAGCGACGATGTGCGCATCGTGGCCGGAGTGGATATCAGCGAACCGGCGCGCGCCGCCGTACGACCGTGGGTCGAGGATGTGCACGACGACTACGACGCGGTCCTGCGCGACGATTCGACGGACGCGGTAATCCTTTGCACACCACACAAATTCCACACCGAACAGATCGTCGCGGCCGCTGCCAACGGCAAACACGTGTTCTGCGAGAAGCCGCTGAGCGCCTCCGGCGCGCACGCGCGGCGCGCGGTGGCCGCCGTCAAGGCCGCCGGGGTGCAACTCGGAATCGGGCACGAACGTCGGTTCGAGCCCGCCGTGGTGGGGCTGCGCCGGGCCATCGCCCAGGGCGAACTCGGGGTGCCGCTGATCTTCGAGGGCAACTTCAGCCAGGACAAGTTCCTCGATCTGCCCGCCGAGAACTGGCGGCTGTCGGCCGTCGAGGCGCCGGTGGGGCCGTTGTCGGCGACCGGGATCCACCTCGTCGACCTGGCCATCAGCATCCTGGGCCGCCCCACCGAGGTGTGGGCGCGGTTGTCCACCCAGGCGACGGCATTCGCCAACGGCGACACCCTGGCGATCACGCTGGCCTTCGAGAAGGGGCAGACCGCGCTGATCACGGCGGTGCTGGCGACACCGTTCGTCGGGCGGGTGACGGTGCTCGGCTCGGAGGGCTGGGTCGAGATCCGCGACCGGACCCACCCCGAGGCCCCCGAGGGCTGGGACGTCACCCGCCAGCTGCGCGGACATCCGGCCTCCACGACGTTCTTCCCGCCGCACGCGTCCGTGCGCGAGAACATCGAATCGTTCGCCAGGGCGGTGGCCGGGGGCGCCGCCTATCCGGTTCCGCTCGACGAAATGGTCGCCAACGCATGCACGTTCGAGGCGATCACCCGATCCGCGCGGAGCGGGGCCGTGGAGCCGGTGCGGTGAGGTGGGTGCCCGCAGGCGCCGGTTGCGGCTACCATCGCGGCACGGTGTGACGCAGGTCATTATCGCACCCCCGCACAACCCCACCGAGGTGCAACGCGATGTCTTTGATCTCTGAGGCGACGGCCGAGGCCGATCCCGACCCGGCCGGTGTGACGATGCCTGCCCCGCTGCATCTGTGGCGTGACGAGCGGCCGGTGCCGCCCTGGGTGCAGCGGGCCGCGGGCGAGTTCGACGTCGATGCGCTCGTCGACGTCATCATCGGGCGCTGCCTGGGGGTGGCGTTCCCCAACCACGTGGGCGACGACGAATTTCGCGGCCATCTCACCGCGAGCACCCGGGCCAACGCGCGTTGCCTGCGGTCGGTGATCGCCGGTGAGATGGCCCTGGAGGACGTCTATCTCGAGCAGGTGCTGTCGTTCGCGACCGTGCAGGCGCAGCTGCGGATACCGCAGAAATCGATGCAGCGGTCCTACCGGGTCAGCTTTTTCACCATGTGGGAGGCCTGGACCGGGTTCCTGCGGCGGGTGATCGCCGACCACGACATCGATCGCGACGAGGCCACCCTGGCGCTGCAGTTGCTGACCCAGACCATTCTCGGTTACCAGGACTTCGTGGCGTCCCAGGTGGCCGAGACCTACACCCGCGACTACGAGGCACTCAACCGGTCGCGCGGGCATATGCGGCGCAGCCTGGTCAAGGACATCCTGCGCGGTGAGAACAGTGCGCTCACCGGCTCGGACACCGCGATCCTGTCCTACGACCTGAGTTCGCGCCACATCGCGGTGGTGCTGCCCACCCTGGCCGAGGGCGCCGCGACGCAACTGTCGGTGGGGTTGCGGTCGGCTGTCAGCTGTCAGTACGCGCTGGCCTACCCGCTGACGCTGAGCTCGACGGTGGTGTGGCTGGGCCGGATCGGGGAGTGGAAGCGCACCGTGCTCGACGCCCTCGACGCGGTGCTCGCCGAAGCCGGGGTGGTGGCCACCCTGGGCGGGGCGCACGCCGGGATCGACGGTTTCCGCGCGACCCTGGCCGAGGCGGTGGACGCCGAGCGGATCCGCGCGGCGTGGGGCGGCGCGGGTGCCCCGTCGGTGGTCCATCACGACGACGTCGGTCTGGAGATCCTGCTCATGCGCGACCCGGAGCGGGCCCGGCAGTTCGTCGACCGCGAACTGGGGCCGCTGGCCCGCGACACGGTCGAGGCCGCGCGGCTGCGCGAGACCCTGGAGGCATCGTTCCGGTTCGGCTCGCACGTGGCGGCCGCCGAACATCTGCAGCTGCACGAACACACCGTGCGCAACCGCCTGCACAAGGTCGAGGAGCTGCTGGGGCATCCCATGGGTGAGCGCCGCACCGAGCTGCAGGTCGCGGCCCGGCTCATCCGGCTGCTGCCGGGCTTCGGCGCCGGCTGACGCCGCGCCGCCGCTCAGCCCGGGGCGGCGGCGGTCAGCAGCGACGCAAAGGCCTGCGCCGCTTCGACCGCGCAGGCGTGCCTGCCGGGCAGCCAGTAGACGGGCGCACCGCCGGTGGCGTCGGCCAGCCCGGTCGCGGCGGCGCGGAACGGTGGGGCGTCGTCCTCGCCGCACACCACCACCGTGGGCACCGGCGACCCGGCCAGGCCGCCGGTGAGGTCCACGGTCGCCAGCAGGTCACACGCCCGCGCGTACCCTTCGGCGTCGGTGCCGGCGAACACCTCGCGGGCCCGCCGGACCCGTGCATCGTCCGCCGCGACAAGCGCCGGGGTGAACCACATCTCGACCATGGGCGGCACCAGCGAGGCGAGCTCGCCGCGCCGGGCGGTGTCGGCCCGCTCGCGCCACATCTGGCGCATCGGTTCCGGATACACCGCCACCGTGTCGACCAGGAACAGCGACGCGACCAGATCGGGCCGGTCCATCGCGAGTCGCTGGGCGACGATGCCGCCGAGCGATACGCCGACCACGTGCACCGGTGCGGGCCCGCCGGCCAACTGGTCGGCCACCTGAGCGGCGAACTCCGCCACGCCCGCACCGCGGCGAAGCGGCGCGGCCGACCCGTGCCCGGGCAGGTCCAGCGCCACAGCCCGGCCCGGTGCGAGTTCGGCCTGCACGGGCTGCCAGAACGTCCGGTCGCCGCCCAGCGGATGCAGCAGCAGGTAGGGCAGCGCCTCGGATCCGGTCACGGTAGCCGCTCGTAGTCGTCGGGAACCGGGGTCTGCGCGGCGTTCAACGTCATCGCCAGCGTGGTGTAGTAACCGGCGGTCACGATCATCTCCACGACACCGGCATCGCCCAGCTGGCCGACGGCCGCCTCGAAGGTGTCGTCGCCGACGCGGTGTTCGCCGATCAGTTCCTCGACGAATCGCCACACCGTGCACACCTCGGGTGGGCCGGTCGGCGAGTCACCCGCCGCGACGGCCGCGATGACCCCGGCATCCAGGCCCGCGCCGCGGGCGAGCGGGACATGGTGGCCCCATTCGAAATCCTGGTCCCAGTCCCGCGCGATGAGCAGGATGACCAGTTCGCGCAGGTGATCGGCCAGGCCCGACCCGAACCTCAGATACTCGCCGACCAGCTGCACCCGGGTCATGAGTTCGGGGGCGCGCAGCAGCGGGACGAACGGGCCGAACAGCCCGCCGCGCGGTCCGGTCGTGATGCGCTGCACCGCGGCTCGCTGGTCGGCGTCCATGGCGGCGGGCAGGGGAAGTCGATCGGTCACGGCCGCTGCGACCCGGGTCCGGCCGCATTGACCGCGGGCATCACCTTCTCGGCCATCAGTTCCATCGACCGCCGCGCCAGGCCGGGATCGACCCAGTCGAGGCCGGCGTAGACGAGCTCACCGAACTCACCGGTGCGCTCCCGGAACTCCAGCAGTTGCTCGGTGACCGATTCGGGGGTGCCTGCGATGACCAGTTCGTCGAGCACACCGTCGAGGGTGACGTCCTCGTCGGGCTGCTCGCGGTGCGTCTTGAACAGTTCGAGGCGGCCGATCTTGCGCATCTTGGTCAGCATCTTCGAGTAGTAGAACCGGTACGGGCTGCGGGCGTCGCTGCGGCCGTAGCGCTCGGCGACGGCGGCGTCGTCGGCGACGAACACCGTCCTGGCCACCCGCCAGTCCGCGGTGTCGGCGACCTCGCCCACCGACTCCCTGCCCTGCACGTAGTTGGGCCAGTGTGTGCAAACCCACTGTGGCAGCAGGAAGTTGGCCGAAAGCGGATGAAAATTGCGGGCGCCCATCGTGATCACCCCCTTGGAATAGGGGGCCACGACGGTGCCGACGATCTCGGGCCGCGGCCGCTGCAGCGGCTTGGGCAGGATCCCGACGCCGAGTTCCGGATCGTAGGTTCTCGCGGTGCTGACCGGGAACCGGCCGCCTTCGCGGACAAGGGAATACGGCGGTTCGGATTCCCACACCGCGGTGATCGCGTCGATCGCCTCGGCGAAGATCTCGTTGCGGTCCTGATCGAGGATCCCCAGCGCCTCGGCATCCGAGGGCAGCGCGCCGGCACTGATGCCGAGGATGAACCGGCCGTCGGCCAGGTGGTCGAACATCGCCGAGTTCGCCGCGACCAGCACCGGATGCTGCTGGGAGAGATTGGTGGTGCCGGTGCCGAGCCGAATCTGCCCGGTCTCGGAGATCAGCGTCGCGAGGAACACCAGACTGTTGGTGATGTTCTCGTGCCGGTCGGTCAGATGCTCGCCGATGAACGCGTCGTGGAAGCCCAGCCGGTCGGCCAGGATCACCGCCTCCCGGTCCTCGCGAAGGGTTTCCGACCAGGGCCGGCCGGCGGGGTGTAGCGGCATTGCGAAGTAGCCGAGTCGCATTGATTCCTCCAGGTCACGACGGACAAGCACATCCAGTCAAGGCCCGAGGGCGCCGCGCGTCAGTGGCGGCGTAGTCGAAATCGGCAAGGCACACATCACGGCTTGCGTCACCGCCGCCGGATCGGTGACGGCCCACGTCACAGGCCGCGACACCCGTCGGGAACGAAATTCACGTGCCACGACATAGGTGTGCCCGCCGGCTGGCACTGTACTGAGTGTCACACATCACAGAAGGCTGCGGACCATGAGGAGGACCACTGTGAAGGTCGGTAGGACGGCAAGGAAGTCGCTATGCCTCGCCGCGTCGGCGGTGCTGGCGTTGACGGCGGCCGTGGGCTGTGGGGGATCGCAACAATCGCAGGGGGCGGACGGGCAGCAGGTGATCCGGTTCGCCTTCGCCCCCGATCCCGTGTGGGACCTGCTCAAGGACTCCGGTGAGCTCGCAAAGTGGGAGCGGGAGAGCAACATCCGTGTCGAGACCAGTTCCACCTGGGATGAATTCACCTACTTCGCCGGCGGCCACGGCGACGTCGTGTCGATGTCCACCCAGGAGGTGCCGGTCCTCGAGGAGCAGACCGGCATCAAGACGGTCACCTTCGGCAAGTACAACTACCAGCGGGTGCCGATGCTGGCCCGCTCCGACAGCCCGTACGAAACCCTCGAGGACATCCCGAAGGGCTCGAAGATCTGCGTTTCGGGGCCGACCTCGAACACCGCGTTCTGGACCGTGCTGGCCAAGCAGATGCACAACCTCGACTACCGCGTCGGCGGCGGTGACTTCCAGCTGCTCGTCAACGACCATTTCGTCAACCCGACCAACCTGCTGCGCGGTGACTGCGAAGCCGCGGCCGTCATCCCCGAGGCCGCCGTCCCGCAGCTGCGCAAGGGCGAACTCAAAATCATGTACGGCGGCAAACTTCCGTTCCAGCTCTACAAGGAGTTCGCGCCGGACAGCGACGACCAGCGGCACGTCGTGGGAAACACCTTCACCGCCACCGAGGAGTGGTACAACGCCCATCCCGATCTCGCGGTGAAATTCCTCGAGCTGTGGCAGCACGGCGTGGAGATGTTCCGGGAGCAGAAGGCCGACGTGGTGCGCAAGTATCCGCAGCATTTCTCGGTCGAGACACCCGAGGACATCGACTGGATCACCAACTTCATGTCCGATGACAACGACTGGTTCGTCGACAAGGTGGCGATGGACAAGGACTGGATACCGGTGGAGACCGAGATCTGGAACCTGATGAAGCAGCTCAATCCGAAGAACGCGAACTATCTGCGGCCGGATGCGCCGACTCCGCGTTTCGAGGCCGTCAAGATTTCGTGATTCCCCACCAACACCCGAGAGGCGATTGTGTCCACGACGTTGGAGTCACCCCCGAAAGTGCCCCCGCGAACGAGCGAGGAGGACATCGTTCGCGCGGCCAAACGCAAAGACCGCATCACCACATGGGGCTGGCGCATCGCCGGTTACGTGTTCTTCCTGGGGATCTGGGAGCTCGCCTCGGGCAACCTGATGGACGAGCGCCTGTTGCCCGGACCGTCGACGGTGTTCGAGACCTTCGGCCGGCTGTGGGCCACCGGTGAGGTGCCCGGCGCCTTCGCCACCACCCTGGCCCGGATCGCCGTCGGTTTCTCCATCGCCTTCGTCCTTGGTGTGGCGATCGGCATCCTCATGCAGAACCGCTTCCTCAACGGCTTCTTCCGGGACGCGGTCACCATCGGGGTGACCACACCCGGCCTGATCTGGGCGCTGATCACCGCGATCATCTTCGGGAACCGGACGGCCGGGCCGATCACCGCGATCGTGCTCACCACGTTCGCGCTCATCACGGTCAACATCTCCGAAGGTATCAAGGCGCTGCCCAAAGACCTCATCGATATGGGCAAATCGTTCGACGTCGGGGTGGTGAAACGCAACCGGCACATCGTCGTTCCGCATCTGGCGCCGTTCATCTTCACCGGTGTGCGGTTCGGCTTCTCGATCGCCTGGAAGGTCACGGTGCTCACCGAGGTGTTCTCGGCGTCCCAGGGCATCGGATTCGAGATGCGCACCGCGACACAGCTGTTCCGCCTCGACGAGTTCCTCACCTGGATTCTGGCGTTCTACATCCTCGCGCTGTTCCTGGACAAGGTGGTGCTCGAATCGCTGGAGCGCCGATTCTTCGCCTGGAGAGGGGAATTGAAGTCATGAGCGTTCAGACCACGCCCCGCCCCGCCGCGCCGCACCGGCCGTCCCCGCTCACCCGGGCCTGGCGGACGGCGACCCGCAACTCACTGGTCGGCCGGCTGCTGTTCCCGGTGGCCTGCCTGGTGTTCTGGCTGCTGGCCATCAAGGCGGTCACCACGATCTGGCCGTTCGCCGTCGACGTGCTGCCGACGCCGTGGCAGGTGTTCGGGTTCATGGCCGACGAGCTGCGCGGCGACACGCTCGCCCCGCACAACATGTACGTCACCTTCGGTATCTCGTTGCAGCGGTTGGCGGTCGGGATGGCCATCGCCCTGGTCATCGGCACGGTCATCGGCATCGCGATGGGCCTTTCGAAGGCCGTCGACGCCTTCTTCAACGACTGGGTGGTGGCCATCCTGGCGATGCCGAACCTGGCCTGGGCGCTGTTCTGCAGCCTGGCCTTCGGTTTCGGCGACGTCGGCCCGATCGTCACGGTGGTGTTGACGGGGATACCGTTCGTGATCATCAACGTCCGGGAGGGCGTACGCAACACCCCGACCGACCTGTTCGATATGGCGCGGGCGTTCGGCGTCCCGCGGGACCGGGTGATCCGCCAGGTACTGATCCCGTCGCTGCTGCCGTTCCTGTTCGCCGCCGCGCGGTACTGCTTCGCGCTGGGCTGGAAGGGACTGGTGGTCGCCGAGGTGTTCGGCGGCCAGGACGGTGCCGGCTGGACGATCAAGTTCTGGTACGACGCGCACCGCGCCTACGGCGTCATCGGGTACGCGCTGCTGTTCGTGATCTTCGCGTTGATCTTCGAGAAGTTCATGTTCGATCAGCTCTCCAAACGCCTGTTCAAGTGGCGGCCCGCGGTCGACTCGGTCGAGGTCGTCGAGGAGCGGTTCGACCAGCCGTCCCGCGCCGCGGTGGTGGCCGCCGAAACCGGTGCCAGCTCCACCAGCGCCGCACTCGGCAGCATCACTCTGGCAACTCACGGCCCCGATGACGAGGCCGGAGCACCAACGGCGCCCGACGCGCCCGACCGGAAACAGGAGCACTGAAACATGGCCGATATCACCGTCACCGACCTGCACAAGGAGTTCGGCCTCGGCGCCGACAAGGTGATCGCCCTGGAGAACGTCAACCTGAACATCAGCGGGCACGCGTTCGTATCGGTCGTCGGGGCGTCGGGCTGCGGGAAGTCGACGCTGCTCAACATCCTGTCCGGAATCGAAACACCGACCAGTGGGCGGGTGAGCATCACCGAGAACGGCAAGCCCGCGCGGGCCGGCTACGTCTTCCAGGCCGCCCGGCTGCTGCCGTGGCGCAGCGTGATGGACAACATGCTGTTCGTCCAGAAGGACCGGTCCGAGCAGACCCGGGCCCGGTGCAGGCACTACCTGGAGATGGTCCAGCTCGGCGACAAGGGCGACAAGTACCCCGGCGAGTTGTCCGGCGGCATGCAGCAGCGGGTCGGTATCGCCAGGGCGTTCGCCACCGAACCCGATGTGCTGTTCATGGACGAACCGTTCAGTCATCTCGATGCGATCACGGCCCGGACCCTGCGTTCCGAACTGCACACGATCTGGGCCGAGACCGGGAAGACCGTGGTATTCGTCACCCACGATGTGGGGGAGGCCGTCGAGCTGTCGAACCGGATCCTGGTGTTCGCCAAGGGCGGTCGGCTGGCCGACGATATCAAGCTCACCCTGCCGTTCCCGCGCGACGTCTCCGACGCCGACGTGGCGGTGACCAAGGCTGAGGTGTTCAAGACCTTCGAGGACATCGGAGCACTGGCCGTGTCCTGACCGGCCGCCGCGCTGGAGCTGGGCACGCGCGCCTACCCCTCAATCACGTGCCCAGCTCCACGCCCGCCGTGGCGCTCAGCGCACCGGGTTGGTCAGCGTGCCGATGCCGTCGATGGTGACCTCCATCAGATCCCCCGGCGACAGGAACTTCGGCGGGGTGTGGCCGATACCGACACCGGCAGGCGTTCCGGTGGCGATCACGTCGCCGGGCTCCAACCGGACCGCGGCCGAAATCGCCTCGATCAACGTGGGGATGTCGAAGATCAGATCGGAAATCGTCGCGTCCTGGCGTAGCCGGCCGTTGACCCGGGTCTGCAGACGCAGCGCGCCAATGTCGCCGATTTCATCGGCGGTCACCAGCACCGGGCCCATCGGGCAGTAGGTGGCCGCACTCTTGCCGACGAAGAACTGCACATGGCGGTGCTGCAGGTCGCGGATCGTGACGTCGTTGACGATGGTGTAGCCGTATACGTGCCCGAAGGCGTCTGCCGCGGTGATCCGGTGCCCGCCGCGGCCGATCACGACACCGAGCTCACCCTCGTAGTCGCTGGTACCGGTGGCGTCGTCGCTGACGCACACCGGGTCACCGGGACCGGCCAGCGAGGACAGCGCCTTGGTGAAGATGACCGGATGGTCGGGCACGACCTGCTTCTGGCTGGCGTCGAATCCGCTGCCGGCGAACTCTTTTGCGTGGTCGTGGTAATTCTTGCCCACGCACATGACGTTGTTGCGCGGCCGGATCGGCGCGAGCAGCCGTACCGCGTCGGCGGCGATCCGCGGTGCGGTGGCGGCCAGCGCGGACGCCCGTGCGAGCCCGTCGGCGCCGAGCGCGACGAACTCGGCCATCGTCACCGGCAGTCCGGCGTCGGCGGCGAGCGGGACGATCTTGTCGTCGTCGACGAGACCGATCTCCGGTATACCGCCGGGCCGGCGGAACGTGACGAGTTTCAACGTGTCGTCCTCTCTAGAAAGGTGATTCGACTCCCGCGTCGCGGGCCAACCGGTCGAGGGGCCCGGCCAGCGACGGCGGCACCGGTACGCCCAGCCGTTCGTTGTCGGCCGCCACCCGCGCGGCCTCGTCCCCGGGCAGGCGGACCTGACCGCCGTCGACGGCCCCGGAATCCCGCAGCTCGTCGAGATGGCGGGTGAGGTCGGCGATCACCTCGGCACCCGGCCGGAACAGATCGGCCCGCAGCACCAGAACCGCCTGTCCGGTGTTGGTCGGGGTCCTCAGGTCCCGGCGGTGGTCGACGACGTCGGCGCCGAACGCCGCGCCGTTGAGCACCCCGGCGAGCAGGCCGATGGCCACGGTCAGCCCGGAGCCCTTGTAGCCGCCCATCGGCACCAGGAAGCCCTCGTGCGCACGGGCCGGATCGGTGATCGGTTGCCCGGCCGCATCGATCACCCAGCCCTCCGGCATCGGCCTGCCCGCACCGGCGGCCACCTTGATGGTGCCGTGCGAGGCCGCGGTGGTGGCGATGTCGAGGACGAACGGCGCCGTCTTGGTGGGCACCGCGATGGCCAGCGGATTGGTCCCCAGCAGCGGATTCGTGCCGCCCCACGGAGGCATGCCGTTGGCGTTGGCGACGGCGAGGTAGATCCCGACCAGCCCGGCGTCGGCCGCCATCTGCGCGTACAGGCCCGCCGCACCAGCGTGATTGGACCGCACGGTGCCGACCCAGGCCAGCCCGGACCGCTCGGCTTTGCCGATCGCGAGCTCGGTGGCGCGGGTCATCACCACCTGGCCGAGTGCATTGTCGCCGTCGACCAGCGCCGACACCGGGGTCTCGTGGGTCACCGCGATATCGGGGTCGACGTTCACACCGCCGGCGCGGATCCGGTCCACATACGCCGGCAGACGGATCAGGCCGTGCCCGGTGCGGCCCCGCACATCCGCCTCGACCAGACGTGCGGCCGTGATGGCGGCATGGTCGGGCCGGACGCCCTCGGCCCGCAGCACATCGCGGGCGAACCAGGTCAGCGCGGCGCGGTCGACCCGCATCATCGTGCGGTGTCGATGTCGAACAGGCGGATCGCGTTGCCGCCCAGTATCAGATCCCGTTCGGATGCGGCGAGGTCGACATCGGTGAGGAATCCGACCGGGTCGACGGTGCTCATATCGAACGGGTAATCGGTTCCCATCAGGACGTGCTCGGCGCCCAGGTCGGCGACCAGGGTCGCCACCATCCGCGGGTCGAACACATTGGTGTCCACGTAGATCGCCCGCAGCACCTCGCTGGGCGGGACGTCGAGGTGGTGCCGCAGCTCCGGACGTACCCGCCAGGCATGGTCGGTGCGGGCGATGTAGAACGGCAGGTAGCCGCCGCCGTGAACGACCAGAACCCGCAGCAGCGGGTGGCGAATCCACACGCCGCCCAGGATCATCCGGGTGACCGCGAGCGTCGAGGCCAGCGGCATGCACATCACGTTCACCAGGTAGTAGTCGCTGAACCGCTGTCCGTGGGTGAAGCCCTGCGGATGCAGGATCACCGTCATGTCCAGTTCGACGACGGCCTCCCAGAACGGGTCGAAGCGGCGGTCGTCGAGATCGAGGCCCAGTACGTCGGCGCTGATCTCCACGCCGCCGAAACCGAAATCGCCCCTGGCCTCCCGCAACACCGCGACGGCCAGATCCGGATGGTTCATCGGCACATTGGCGACCGCGGCGAACCGATCCGGCCACCTGGCCACCACCTCGGCGAACCGTTCGTGCTGAATCCGGTTGGCCCGCACGGCCTCGGATTCGTCGAGCCAGTAGAAGTACTCGGTCGGCGGGACCGACAGCACCTGCATGTCCACGCCCTGGGCGTCCATGTCGGCCAGGCGCTGTTCGGCATCCTCGAACTGGGCGGTGTTGAGCGGGCTGGCCCGGTACTCGGCGTTGTACCGGGTGGTTTCCGGCGACGAGTAAAGCGAGCGCGGCTCGAACTCGGGACGGAAGTGCGGTTTGGCAAGGGTGGCAGCCGGTTTCACCGATAGATGGGTGTGGGCGTCGATGCACGGACCGCCCGGCCGCGGCGCCCGCGACGGTTCGATCCGCGGCGCCAGCTGCGGCCACCACTCGCCACGGGTCATGCCGGGCTCAACGCCGTCTCACCCAGGGCTTCGTCGACGTCGGTCGGGGACAGCGGCAGTTCCACCACCTGGTTGCGTTGCGCGGACAGGTCCGCGGCCAGGTAGACCTCCATGGTGGTGCGGGCCAGCCGCGGTTCGACCAGCACCGGCCGGTCCAGCGCGACGGATTCGATGAAGTGCGTGGTCTCGCGTTCCATCGGGCCCGCGTAGACGTGGTCGACGAATTCACCGGGCATGGTGGACAGCGGGAACTGCACCCCGTTCGCCACGGTGTTCAGGACGATATCGCGGTGGCTCGCATCGGCCAGCACCGCGCCCTCGGTCCCGATCACCTCGATCCAGGTGGTCGCCGCATTGGGATACCCAGGGGGCAGGGACATCCCGGCGCCGACCGTGACCACCACCCCGTCGTCCATCGTCACCACGATGTACTGGGAGTCCGGCGCTCCGAGCGTCGCGGCCCGCACGCCCCACGCGTTCTGCGAATACACCCGCACCGGGCGGCGCGGCTGCAGGCACCAGAACGCGAAGTCCAGATCGTGGGTGGCCTCCATCGCCGCGGGGGAAAGCTTTGTGCGCGAGGAGATCTTGGCGCCCAGCGACCGGGTGATGTGCCGGCTCAGCAGGATGCTGGTGACATCGCCGAGAGTGCCGTCGTCGATGGAACGTTTGATCATCGCCTGTTTGGCGTTGAACCGCTGCGAGTACCCGATGGTGAACTTGAGCCCACCGGCCTCGGCCAGTCCGATCAGCTCATCGGCCTCGGCCAGCGTGACCGCCATCGGCTTCTCCAGCAGCACATGCTTGCCGGCCTCAAGCGCCGCCCTGGTCATCGGGTGATGCAGCACCTCGGGTGTCGCGGACACGACGACGGCGTCGACGGCCGGGTTCCCGACGATGTCCTGCCAGCGGTCGGTGAGCTGCGCCGGGTTGGTCAGTTCGGCGATCTCGGCCCGGCGGCCCGGGTCGATCTCGGCCAGGTGCAACTCGCCGACGAGCGGGCTGCGTGATGCCGTCACCGCCCGGATACCCCCGCACCAGCCGGTACCGATGATGCCGAGATTGATCTGCCGCATTGCGGTCCTTTCCGTCAGGCGCCGAGTCCGGCGACGAGTTCATCCGCGTCGATCGGCAGGGCGACCGGGCGACCGGTCCGCGCCGACAGATCCATCGCCATGGTGTACAGGAGATTGGCGTGCCCGTCGGCGGCCGTGGCGTGCGGGGTCGCCACCCCGCGGCAGATCCGGGCGAACCAGGTGGTGGTCTCCTCGCGCATGGGGCCCCACAGCATTCCATCCGAAACGTCGCCGGGCGGATAGCTGCCGACGAAGTCGACGTGGCGCGGGGCGGGCGGTTCGAAGCCGCGGCTGTTGTACCCGGCGGGCTGGCCGATCTCCGATGCCAGCACCACATCCCGGTGGGTGTCCTCGATGTCGATGACACCGCGAGTGCCGACGATGCCGATCTCCAGCCCGTACACCGCGCCGGGCCACACCGTCGGCAGCGCCCAGTTGATGTTCATGCTGAACACCACACCGTCGTCCATCGTGAAGACGCCCAGGGTGGCGTCTTTGGTTCCGATCGACCCGAGCGTGCGGTCGGTGGAACGCGCGTACACCTCGACCGGCCTGCGACCCTCCAGCAGCCACATGCACATGTCCAGGCTGTGGGTGCCCGACACCACCATGGGCGTGAGATTGGTTGTGGCCGTGCCTTCGGGGATCTTGCGCAGCGTCGCCTCGGGGACCATGCGGTTCATGAAGGCACGGGTGACGACGGTCGTGACGTCGCCGATCTGGCCGTCGCGCAGACGTTGTCTGACGGTCTGGAACCGGCGGCGGAACCGCTGGGTGTACCCGACGACCGCGTCGACACCCGCGGCGTTGATGGCCGCCAGCACCCGGGCCGATTCGGTGGGGTCGGTAGCCAGCGGTTTCTCGATGAACAGCGGCACCCCCAAGGCAACCGACCGCAGGATCGGATCGACGTGTTCGCGCTCGTCGGTCGCGACGATCACCGCACCCACCTCGGGACGGGCCAACAGGTCGGCGATGTCGGTGGTGGCGAAATCCGCATCGGTGTCGGTGGCGAGGTTCTTGAGGGTCTGCTCGTCGCGGTCACACAGGCCCAGCCAGCCGATTCCCGGATACTCACGGGCCAGTACGGCGCGGATGCGCCCCACCGTGCCGCATCCGATGACGGCCAGTCCTACGGTTCCGTGTGCTGTGGGCATCGGCGTTCACCCCAATCCGAGTAGTCGGGCGGCATTTCCGCCGGCGATCAGGTCGACCTGCCGTTGGTCGAATCCCGCTGCGGTGCCGAGTAATCCGAGCGGGTCCTGGTCACCCATGTCGTAGGGGTAGTCGGTGCCGAGCAGCACGTGCTCGGCACCGTACCGGTCGACCAGATACTCGAGCTGACCGGGCTCGAACACCATGGTGTCGAAGTAGAACTTGCGCAGATACGAGGTGGGCAGCTCGGGAACGCCCTCCCGCACATCGGCCCTCGCCTTCCAGCCGTGGTCGATCCGGCCCGGGTAGGCCGGTAGGTACCCGCCCCCGTGCACCACCACGATCTTGAGATCGGGATGGCGGGCCACCACGCCGTCGAAGATCAGGTGTGCGGTCGCCAGGGTGGCCTCGAACGCGTGGCCGATGATGTTGACGAAGTTGTGGTCGGCCAGCCGCTGGGCGTGGGTGGCACCCTGGGTGTGGATCACCACCACCAGGCCGAGCGCCTCGACCTCGGCCCAGAACGGTTCGAGCCGGGGTGCCGAGATCTCCTCACCCTCGACATGCGTGCCGATCTCGATGCCGCGCATTCCGAGTTCGCCTGACAGATAGCGCAATTCCGCGATGGCGGCCTCGCTGTCCTGCAGCGGTACCGTCCCCAGCGGCAGAAACCGGCCGCGGTGCGCCGTCGTCGCCTCGACCAATTCCTCGTTGACGATGCGGGCGACCTTGGCGCCCAGTTCCGGGTCGGCCCAGTAGTAGTACTGGTAGACCGCCACCGCGACGGCCTGGATGTCCACGCCCATGCGATCCATGTCGGCGAGCCGGACGTCCAGCAGGTCCATCTTGGGCCTGATCGTCTCCAGCTGGCGCCGGTTGACCGCCTGGGTGGTCGGATTGCCGTGCCCCAGTGCGACTTTCCCGGCGCTACGGGCCGCCTCGGACATGATCTCGGCTGCCGGCGGGCATTCGCGATGGCAGTGGATGTCGATCACCGGGCCGTCGCCGCGCCTGACCCTGCTCATCGTGGTGCGCTCCGCATGATGTCGACCGTAGGAAACCCGCGGTGAACGGGCAATGTCACATCTCGACATCCACACTCACGTCAAGCGTGAACGTCGCGCGTGCCGCACACCCCTGGGTGCACCTCGACCCGGTGCAGGTCGTCGCCCAGTTCGATCTGCCGGTCGAACTCCGAGGCGGCCAGCGCCCGCCAATCATCCTCCTGCCCTGGGCCGATCGCGGGGACGTAGTGGGTGAGCACCAGGATGCCGACCCCGGCGCGCTGCGCCGTGGCAGCCGCCTCCTGCACCGAGGAGTGGTAATCGCAGATGTCCCGGATGCGCTGCTGCGGCAGCAGATCGATGAGGTCCTTGCGAATCACCGTGTGCACCAGGGCGCCGGCTCCGGCCGCCAGGGTGTCGAGGCTCTCGCACGGCACCGTATCGCCGGCCAGGACCACCGAGGCACCGCCGTGCTCGATCCGGAACCCGATCGTGGGCGAGACCGGGCGGTGATCGGTCGGCGCCACCCGGATGCTCACGTCGTCGCCGTCCCACACCACCCCGTCGGTGTACTCGTGCGCCTCGACCGGCGGCGGACCGGTGAGGTCGGCGTGGTGGGCGATCCGGTAGCCGATATCGAAACCGAACGCCTTGAGCGTGGCGTCGACGACGTCGGCGGTGCCGGGCGGGCCGATGATCGGCAGCGGTGGCTGGTCGGCGGTGAAGGTGGTCACCCAGCGGGTGATGATGACGTCACCCAGGTCGGCGATGTGATCGCTGTGCAGGTGGGTGAGCAGTAACGCGGTCAGCCGGTTGGCGCCGGTCCCCGCCGCGGCCAGCCGCTGCTGCACGCCGCGCCCGCAGTCGACGAGGAAGGTCTGGTCGGCGGCGCGGACCAGCGTCGACGGCCCGGCTCGATTCGGATCAGGGATGGGGCTGCCGGTGCCGAGCAGGGTGACCTCGATCATGCGGTCATTCCTACCGCTCCGGGCCCGGTGACACGCCGAAAACTTTCGTATCCGTCTATTTTCGTGCGTCATCGCCCACACGCCAACGACTTTCGGGTCGGGTCGGGGTAGCGGCCGGTGCTCGCTCCGGCTCATCCACGCGAGTCCAGATGCGGTTCTTCTTTCAATCGGGTCGCCGCCGACCTAGTCTGTTGTGAAGTAGATCACGATCGGAGGCGATCGATGCGGATCGCGGATGTGCTGAAGAACAAGGGCACGGCGGTGGCGACGATCCCACCGGAGACCACGGTGGTGCAGCTGCTGGCCAGCCTCACCGAGATGAACATCGGGGCCATGGTGGTGATGGGGCCCGATGGTCTGGCCGGCATCGTGTCCGAACGCGATGTGGTGCGCAAGCTGCACGAGCGCGGCAGCAGCCTGCTGGCGCAGCCGGTGTCGGAGATCATGACGACGGTGGTCGCCACCTGCACACCGCGCGATACCGTCGATCATCTGAGCGTGCTCATGACCGAGAACCGGGTTCGGCATATCCCGGTGCTCGACGAAGGCAGGCTGGCCGGCATCGTCAGCATCGGTGACGTGGTCAAAACGCGGATGGAGGAGCTGGAAGCCGAGCAGCAGCAGCTGCAGGCCTACATCACCCAGGGGCGCTGACGCGACACGACCGGGCCAGGCCCGGATCGGAAACCTTTCGGAAACTCATTGACGGGTGTGTCTCGCCGCGCTCAGGATGGCCCACATGGGGAACCGGTTTCCGAAACGGGCGACGATCATGGACGTCGCCGCGCGGGCCAGCGTCTCCAAGGCGACGGTCTCGAAATACCTCAATGCCAGCGGCGCGTACTACGTGTCCCGCACGACCAGGCGCCGGATCGAGGACGCGATCGCCGAACTCGACTACCAGCCGAATGCATCGGCGCAGAGTCTGGCGACCAAGCGCAGCAATGTCATCGGGGTGTTGGTGCCCAGCGTCGCCAACCCGTTCTACGCCGAGCTGGTGGCCGGCGTCGAGGACGTCATCAACTCGACCGGCTACACGTTGCTGCTCGGCTCATCGGAGGAGGACGCCGCACGCGAACTGGATGTGGTGAACGCGATGATCCGCCGCCGCGTCGACGGCGTGGTGGTCAGCGCGGCCACCGTGAAGGACCGCTGGGTCCGCCGGTTCGTCGACGCCGGGATCGCGGTCGTGGTGGCCAGCCGCGAACTGTCGGGTCCGGCGCTGGACACCGTGGTGATCGACAACCGAGGCGGCGGTGTTCTGGCCGCGCGCCACCTGGAAGAGCATGGTCACGAGCGTGCGATGTTCCTGACCGGACCGTTGAACGTGGCTCCGTTCCGGCTGCGGCTCGACGGCTTCCGCGCGGTCTACGGCGATGCCGCCGACATCGTCGAGGCCACGGGTAACGACCTGGAGATCGCGACCGCGGCCGCCCGCGAGATGCTGGGCCGCGCGGATCCGCCGCGGGCGGTCTTCGCCGCGACGGACACGATCGCCCTCGGTGTGCTCTCGGCGGCCGACGAGGCCGGGCTCTCGGTGCCCGACGACCTGGCCGTCATCGGATTCGACGACATCTGGGTCAGTCGACTGCCCGGCATCAAGCTCACCACGATCGACTCGAAGACCCGGCCGGTCGGCCGCGCCGCGGCCAATATGTTGACCCAACAACTCGAGGGCGCGGGCCGCGACACATCGGGGCGGCCGCAGCGCATGGTGCTGCGCAGCGAACTCGTCGTCCGCCGGACCTGCGGCTGCACCGGTTCCTAGACACCTCCGTATCCCCGGTTCCTCGGCAGTTTTGAGAAACCGGTTTCCAACAGAATCCACGACAGAAGAGAGGTTCTCCGTGCCGACCCGCATCACCCGGTCCGACGACGGCGATGTCACGTTGTGGCTCGACCGCGCGGCCAAGCGCAACGCCCTCGACCGCGCCATGCTCACCGACCTCGCCGCCGCCGCCCGTGGGCTCGCCGGCGACGGCCGCATCCGGACCGTCGTGCTGCGCGGGGCCGAGAAGTACTTCAGCGCGGGCGCCGACATCGGCGACTGGACCGACCCCGGACCGCACCTGGCCGCCGAGTTGTCCCGCCTCGGCACCGAGGCGTTCGACCAGATCGCCGCGCTGCCGGTGGCCACCGTGGCAGTGATCGAGGGTGGCGCCGTCGGCGGTGGTCTCGAGCTGGCCTTGGCCTGTGACCTCCGGATCGCGACGAGCACCGCCACACTCGGCTTCCCTGAGCCGCGGCTGGGCAATCTCACCGCATGGGGTGGGTTGGCTCGGCTGGTCGACACCATCGGCCTCGGCCGCACCCGGGAGATGTTTCTCACCGGTGCCCTGATGTCGGGGGAGCGGGCGCGCGAGATCGGCCTGGTGCATGCCGCGACCGCCGACCACGAACTCGACGACCTGCTTGGCCGGACCCTGGCCGACCTGCACGAGACCGAGCCGACCGCGGTGCGCGCCGTCAAGAGCGTGCTCGCCGGATTGGAGACGACCGTCGCCGTCGAACCGGTCCTGGCCGCCTACTTCAGTTCGTCGGACGCATCGCGGGAGCGCAAGCAGGCATTCCTCGACCGCAGGAACAATTCGAAGGAGATCCGGTGACCACCATCCCCGGGGTGCGGACGCACCCGTACGCCACCCATCCGTCGCTCGCCGGGGCAAGAGTTCTCGTCACCGGCGCGCTCGGCGGCCTCGGCGCCGCGCTCACGGATGCCTTCGCGCACAGCGGAGCCCGGATCGCCCTGCACCATCTCGGGCAGTCCGCGCAGGCCCGGCGACGGCACGAGGAACTGGCCGGAGACGGGATCGACACCGACGTGTTCGAGGCCGATGTCACCGACGAGGCATCCGTGGCCGATCTCGCGCGGGCCGTCGAGTGCCGTTTCGGCGGTATCGACGTACTGGTCAACAACGCCGGGGTGATGGCCGCCGCCAGCCTGGTCGACATGGATCTTTCGGCGTGGCGCCGGACCGTCTCGGTGGACCTCGACGGCGTTTTCCTCTGTACCCGTCACATCCTGCCGGGCATGCTCGAGCGGGGCCGCGGGGTCGTCGTCAACGTATCCTCGCAACTCGCGTTCAAGGGCGCCAGGGACTACACGGCCTACTGTGCCGCCAAAGCCGGTGTCGCGGGCCTGACCCGGGCCCTGGCCAGGGAGGTGGGGCCGGTGATCCGGGTCAATGCCATCGCGCCCGGCCCCGTCGACACCCCGTTCATCGCAGACGTCGCCACCCCGGACTGGGTACACGAGCGCACCCGCGACTCGGTTCTCGGCCGCTTGGCGATGCCGCACGAAATTGCCGGAACCGCAGTGTTTCTAGCCTCCGACGACGCTGCGCTCTACCACGGTCAGGTGCTGCATCTCAACGGTGGCGGGGTGATGGCGTGACCGCGGCACAGCTCGGCGCGCAGTTCCTGTCGGCCGACGAGGCCGTCGCATTGATTCCGCCGGGCGCCACGGTGGCCATCGGCGGCTCAGGGGGCGGGCTGATGGAACCGGACCTGCTTCTCGCGGCGTTGGGCCGACGCTTCACCGGCACCGGCACCCCCGGGGGTCTGACTCTGATCCACACCACCGGCATCGGCGACCGCGAGGGCGGCGGAATGGACCTGCTGGCCCATGACGGACTGGCGCGACGGATCATCGCCGGGAACTGGGGTATGGCCCCGAGAATGAGCGAACTGGCGGTCGCCGGCTCCTTCGAGGCCTACAACTTTCCGCAGGGCGTGATGGCGCAGTTGTTCCGCGACACCGCCGCGGGCCGTCCCGGCACCGTCACCCACGTGGGGATCGGCACGTTCTGCGACCCGCGCCTTGAGGGCGGAAAACTCAACGCCCGCACCACCGATGACCTCGTCGAGGTGGTGACCCTGGGTGGCCGCGAATGGCTGTTCTATCCGGCCCAACCCATCGATGTGTGCTTCATCCGCGGTACCACCGCCGATGAACTCGGCAACATCTCCTGTGAGCAGGAACCCGCCCGGCTGGAGATGCGGGCGATCGCGCAGGCCACCCGCAACAGCGGCGGCATCGTGATCGCGCAGGTCAAACACGTCGCCGAGGCCAACACCCTCGATCCGCGCACCGTCGAGGTCCCCGGCATCTGTGTCGATGTCGTGGTGGCCCATCCGGACCAGCGCCAACTGGTGACCCACGACTACAACCCCGCCTTCAGCGGCGCTGCCCGCGCCGCGTTGTCCACGCTGCCGCCGTTCCCGCTGGACCAACGAAAAGTAGTGGCACGAAGGGCACTTCGCGAGGTCAACGATGCCGACGTGGTGAATCTGGGGGTCGGTATCGCCGACGGGGTCGCGGCGGTGGCGGCGGAGGAGGGCCGCCTGGACACCTTCACCCTGACCATCGAGCAGGGGCTGATCGGCGGAATCCCGGCCCGTGGTGTGATCTTCGGGGTCTCCACCAACCCGACGGCGATCCTTGACCAGCCCTCGCAATTCGACTTCTACGACGGTGGCGGCCTGGACATCTGCTTCCTGGGCTTCGCCCAGATCGACCTGGCCGGGAACGTCAACGTCTCCAAGTTCAACGGACGCATCATCGGCACCGGTGGTTTCGTCAACATCTCCCAGACCGCCAGGACGGTGGTGTTCTGCGGCACGTTCACCGCCGGTGGGTTGGTGGCCGAGCCCGTCGACGGTGTGCTCCGGATCGTCAGCGAGGGCAGGCACCGCAAGTTCGTCGACCAGGTCGAGCAGATCACCTTCTCCGCCGCGCAGGCCCGGGAACGCGGCCAGCGCGTCCTCTATATCACCGAACGGGCGGTGTTCGAACTCGGCTCGACCGGACTGCGGCTCATCGAGGTGGCGCCCGGTATCGATATTCACGCCGATGTGCTCACTCACCTCGGCCCGGTCGAGGTCAGCGACGACCTGGCGGTGATGGATGCGCGGATCTTCGCGCCGGAACGGCTCGGTCCGCGATGGTGGATCGGACAACGCAACAGCGACAACGAAACTCAACAGACTCCAACCGAAAGGGCGTCAGCATGACCAAGGCGACATCGGTGCCGCGACACGCGCCATCGGGCGAAGACGGTGAGCCCGAAATGGTCGTCGAACCCCGCCAACTGCGCCGCGCGGCACTCGCGGCGGCGGTCGGGTCGGCCCTGGAATACTTCGATTTCTACATCTACGGCCTGGCCTCCGCACTGATCTTCGGACCGCTGTTCTTCTCGGGTCTCGGCAGCGACCGTGCCGCGTTGTTCGCGTCCCTGGCCACCTACGCGGTGGGATTCTGCGCCCGCCCGCTCGGCGGCATCGTGTTCGGCGCGGTGGGGGACAAGTACGGCCGCAAGACAGTGCTGCTGGTCACCCTGCTCCTGATGGGTTCGGCGAGCTTTCTGGTCGGGTGCCTGCCCACCTACGCCTCGATCGGGGTCGCCGCACCGATTCTGTTGGTGGGCCTGCGCATTCTGCAGGGCTTGGGCGCCGGGGCCGAGCAGGCGGGCGCCATCACCCTGATGGCGGAATTCGCGCCACCGGCCCGGCGCGGATTCTTCTCGGCGCTGCCCTATATCGGTATCCAGGGCGGCACCCTGCTCGGCGCAGCCGTTTTCGCGCTGCTCGGGGCGCTCCAGCGGGATCTGGTGCACGCCTGGCTGTGGCGGGTTCCGTTCCTGTTCAGCGCGGTCCTGATCGCCGTCGCGCTGGTCATCCGGCTCAAGATGCAGGAGAGCCCGGCGTTCAAGGCCATGGAGAACGAGCGGGAACTCGTCAAGAACCCGGTGCGCGACGTGTTGCGCACCTCGCGGCCGAACATCCTGCGCGCCATCGGGCTGCGGATGGCCGAGAACGGCAATTCCTCGGTCTATCTGACCCTCGTGGTGGCGTTCGTCGCCGGGCTGGACGTGTATGAGAGCAGTGCCTCGATCGGCAGCGCGGGAGTGGCGGTCGGTGCCACCATCGCCACCTTCTCGGTGGTGTTCTTCGGTTGGTTGAGCGACCGGATCGGCCGGATCCGCACCTATCAGATCGGTTGCACGATGCAGGTGTTGATCGCCTTTCCGGCCTTCTACCTGATCTCGCTGGGCCAGCCATGGCTGGCCATCCTGGTCATCGGCCTGGGCTTCGGCGTTGCGGTGCAGGGGGTTTCGGGCCCGCACTGCTCGCTGCTGCCCGAGCTGTTCGGCGCGCCACACCGGCTGACCGGGGTGGCACTGTCCCGCGAGATCTCCGCGGTGCTCGCCGGCGGGTTCGTGCCGTTGATCGGCGCCGTGCTGCTGTCATCCTCCGGCTGGGGCTGGTGGTCGATCGCGGCCTACTCGGCGTTGTTCGCGGCGATCTCGTTGGCGACGACGTTCGTCACCCCCGAAACGCGGGGCCGTGATCTGCTGAGCGTCGAGGACGCGGCGTTCTAACCGGTCGCGACCGCCTCCCCGACACCGTTGAGCAGGTCGTTGTCGCCGAAGGCGCCGCGGTAGGCCGCGGCGGGGTGACTGTCGGGCGCGCGAGATCCGCCACGTCGGGGCCGGCGTTGACAGCTGTGCGATCGTGGGCAGGTGACCGCCACCACCGTCCGCCCGCCGAACCAGGCCGACGTCAAGGAGCTGGCCGCGGTCCTGGGCCGGGCCTTCTACGACGATCCGGTGATGAAGTGGGTGCTACCCGACGACGGTCGCCGGGCCAAGGGCCTACCCCGGTTGTTCGCGGCGATCACGCAGCACCATGCGCTGGCCGGAGGTGGGGCCGAGGTGGCCTGCCGCGACGGGGAGATCGGTGCGGCCGCGCTGTGGGACGGGCCGGGGCGCTGGAAGCAGACCCAACGGCAGGAGCTGCGGATGCTGCCCGCCCTGGTGCTGGCGTTCGGCCGCAGCCTGGGGCGAGGCAAACAGATCGCCGAGCTGATGAAGAAGCATCACCCGGAGGAACCGCACTGGTATCTCGCGGTGATCGGCAGCGATCCCGCGGTGCGCGGCGGCGGTTTCGGGCATGCCCTGATGACCTCGCGCCTGGATCGGGTGGACGCCGAACACGCTCCGGCGTATCTGGAATCCAGTAACCCTGACAACATCCCGTACTACCTGCGGTTCGGGTTCGAGGTCACCGGAGAGATCACGCTGCCCGGCGGCGGACCCACCATGACGCCGATGTGGCGGCCGCCCCGGTAATTCCGTTCCGAGACTGCGGTGGGATCATCGAAACCGCCGCGAACGCGATCTGGGCGCAGGCTCGCGGCCGGGGGCCTAGCTGTAACTCTTGGGGAGGTTGTGAACGGCGTGGCGGCGACGAACGGGTGAG
>NZ_JBSFPX010000043.1:0-41235 GCF_053588415.1 Mycobacterium sp. NPDC003449 | reverse complement strand
GCAGACGCCGCGGTACCCGGGAATGCGCATTCCGGGGTACGCCAGCGTCTGCTCGCGCAAAGGACAGGAGGCCTAGGAATTGTCGAGCGTCCGCAACAACGCCCGGGTCCGGGCCCTGGTCTCCTGATCCGCGGCGAACACCACCCCGACATATTCGTCGACCTCCTTGAGGGCCCGGATCCGTTCTGCCACAGTGCTTTCATCGCCGATGATGGCGGCATCCTCCGGCCCGGCGTAGCCCTCGCGATCCAGCATCGCCCGGTATGACGGGAGCTGCCCGTACACCGCGAACTGCTTGGCCGCCGCGGCCCGCGCGGCGTCGACGTCGTCGGTGACGCTGACCGGGAGCGCCGCCACCACCCGGACCGGGCGGTCACCGGCCGCCTCCCGCAGCGTCGGTGCCACATGTTGGGCCAGTGTGGCGGGACCGGTCATCCACGTGACGGTGCCCGCCGTGCGCCGGGCCGCCAGTTTGAGCAGTTGCGGACCCAGCGCCGCGATGTAGACGTCGGGGGCCGCCGCGCCGGAGATCTGCAGGGCGCCGCGGGTCGTGACCGTCTCCCCCGCGGCGTCGGCGGGCTCGCCCGCCAGCAGGGGCTGCAGTCCGTCGAGGTACTCACGCAGCCGCCGGACCGGTTTGTCCCAGGGAATGCCCCACATGCCCTCGGTGACCGCGGCGTGGGTCATGCCGAGGCCGAGGATGAACCGGCCGTTGCTGATCAGGCTCAAGGTCAGGGCGCGTTGGGCCAGCAGCATCGGATGCTGGTTCTGGATCGGGATCACCCCGGTACCGACCTCGATGCCGTCGACCTCGCGGAGCGCCACCGCCAGCACGGTCAGCAGATCGGGTTCGTTGGGCATCTGTGTCATCCACACCCGGCGGAAGCCCTCGTCGCGCAGTTGGGCGAGGTTGCGCACGGTGGCGTCGATCGGGGATTGTCCGCCGGTTTCGCTCAGAGACCCGAGCATGCTGATCCGCATACGCCCACGCTAGGCGGCGATGCGAGAAAAGGTGGGAAAAAAATAAGGGCGGGTTCGGGAGGACACTTGGGGGCGTTTTCTATTCGTTGCACGCCGCCGGCTCTTCACCCCTGAACCGACTGTTTGGATCAGTCACTCCCGAACCCGTCGTACGGTCGAGCGTACGCCTCGGATACCCCTCAGACCAGAGGAATTTTCGACCGACGCTCACCCCTAATTCAAAGTAGGTGCCCCGTGTTGCCGTCGGGTCGGGGGGTCAGACGGCAACACGGAGCTACCCGTGTATCGACGCTCCTCGGGAGACCGTTACACACTCCCGAAAGAAACTTTCGGAATGTTTTCCCGGTGCCCCGACCAGCGCTCCGATCAGGCCTCAGTGCCCGATGGTCGGCTCCGCAAGCTACGCCTCCAAAATCGCCGTGACGCCCTGCCCGCCGGCCGCGCACACCGAGATCAGGCCGCGTACCGGCTGACCGGTCTCCTTCTTTTTGAGGTGAAGCTGCTTGGCCAGCTGCGCCACGATCCGGCCGCCGGTCGCCGCGAACGGATGACCGGCCGCCAGCGAGGAACCGTTCACGTTGAGCCTGGTGCGGTCGATCGAGCCGAGCGCACCGTCCAGCCCCAGCCGCTGCTTGCAGTACTCGTCGGACTCCCAGGCCGACAGCGTGGCCAGCACCACCGAGGCGAAGGCCTCGTGGATCTCGTAGAAGTCGAAGTCCTGCAGGGTCAGGTCGTTGCGGGCGAGCAGCCTGGGCACCGCATAGGTCGGCGCCATCAGCAGGCCGTCGGGTCCGTTGACGTAGTCGACCGCGGCGGTCTCGCCGTCGACGAAGTAGGCCAGCGGCTCGTGGCCGTGCTCGGCCGCCCAGTCCTCGCCGGCCAGCAGCGCCACCGAGGCACCGTCGGTCAGCGGGGTCGAGTTGCCCGCCGTCATGGTGGCGTCGCCGGCCTTGACCCCGAACACGGGCTTGAGCTTGGCCAGTTTCTCCGGCGACGAGTCCGCTCGCAGGTTGTTGTCCCGGTACAGGCCGAGGAACGGCGTCACCAGGTCGTCGAAGAAGCCGCTGTCGTAGGCGGCGGCCATGTTGCGGTGACTCGCGGCGGCCAGTTCGTCCTGGTCAACGCGCTTGATGCCCATCTCCTTGGCGGTGACGGCGGCGTGCTCGCCCATCGACATACCGGTCCGCGGCTCACTGTTCACCGGGATCTCCACCCCGAGCGAGGCAGGCAGCTTGCCGACCAGTTTGAGCCGGTCCACATTCGACTTGGCCCGGCGCAGTCCCAGCAGCACTCGGCGCAGGTCGTTGCCGAAGGCGATCGGGGCGTCCGATGCGGTGTCCACACCGCCGACCGCGGCCGATTCGTACTGGCCGAGGGCGATGGCGTTGGCGGCCACGATGGCCGACTGCAGGCCGGTGCCGCAGGCCTGCTGCAGGTCGAAGGCCGGGGTGTACGGGGACAGCGAACTGCCCAGCACACATTCGCGCATCAGGTTGAAGTCCCTGCTGTGCTTGAGCACCGCCCCGCCGATCACCGCGCCGAGCCGCTCACCGGCCAGGTCGAAGCGGTCGATCAGCCCACCCAGGGCCGCGATGAACATGTCCTGATTCGAGGCGTTGGCATATGCGCCGTCGGATCGAGCAAACGGAATCCGGTTGCCACCCAGTACCGCCACGCGCCGGCGGGTCGTGTTGTTCGCCATGTGTTCGTCTCCCAATGTCGGGGTATCCGGGGCCATATTACCCACTGTTCTTACTCTGGAGTAAGTTCGGTATGGACAACGCAGTACTGCGAAGCGAAAGGCAGCTGAAGTGGCCGACCTATTATCCCAAGTGGTCAATTCCGGGCCGGGCTCGTTCCTGGCGAAACAGCTGGGTGTGCCGCAGCCCGAGACGCTGCGCCGTTACCGGGCGGGCGATCCGCCGCTGGCCGGATCCCTGCTGATCGGCGGGGAGGGACGCGTCGCCGAACCGCTGCGCGTCGCGCTCGCCGACGACTACGACGTCGTCTCCAACAACATCGGCGGCCGGTGGGCCGACTCGTTCGGCGGCGTGGTGCTCGACGCCACCGGCATCACCGAGCCCACCGGGCTCAAGGAGCTCTACAAGTTCTTCACGCCGGTGCTGCGCAACCTGGGCGCGTGCGCACGCGTCGTCGTCATCGGCACCACCCCGGATCAGGCCGGAAGCGCCCACGAGCAGGTCGTCCAGCGCGCGCTCGAGGGCTTCACCCGCTCGCTGGGCAAGGAACTGCGCCGCGGCGCGACGGTGTCGCTGGTGTACCTGGCCGCCGACGCCAGTCCCGCCGCGACGGGCATCGAGTCGACGATGCGGTTCATCCTGTCGGCCAAGTCGGCGTATGTGGACGGGCAGGTGTTCCGGGTCGGTGCGGCCGATTCGGTGCCGCCCGCGGACTGGGACAAGCCGCTGGCCGGCAAGGTCGCCGTGGTGACCGGCGCGGCCCGGGGTATCGGTGCGACGATCGCCGAGGTGTTCGCGCGGGACGGCGCCACCGTCGTCGCGGTCGACGTTCCGCAGGCCGCCGAGGATCTCGGCAAGGTGGCCGAGCAGATCGGGGGCAGCGCACTGACCCTGGACGTCACCGCCGACGATGCGGTCGAGGCGATCACCGCCCATGTCACCGCACAGCACGGCGGCAAGGTCGACGTGCTGGTCAACAACGCCGGCATCACCCGCGACAAGCTGCTGGCCAATATGGACGAGGGCCGGTGGGATTCGGTGATCGCGGTCAACCTGCTCGCCCCGCAACAGCTGACCGAGGGCCTGGTGGAGGCCGGGGTGCTGGGCGAGGGCGGCCGGGTGATCGGGCTGTCGTCGATGGCGGGCATCGCGGGCAACCGCGGCCAGACCAACTACGCCACCACCAAGGCCGGCATGATCGGCCTGACCGACACGTTGGCCCCGGTGCTGGCCGACAAGGGCATCACCATCAACGCGGTGGCGCCCGGCTTCATCGAGACCAAGATGACCGAGGCCATCCCGATGGCCACCCGCGAGGTGGGCCGAAGGCTGAACTCGCTGTTCCAGGGCGGCCAGCCGGTCGACGTGGCCGAGCTGATCGCCTACTTCGCCAGCCCGGCGTCGAATGCGGTGACCGGCAACACGATCCGGGTCTGCGGCCAGGCCATGTTGGGAGCCTGAGGCGTGAACAACATGCTGCGCGCCGCCGTGGGGGCGCTGCCGTTCATCCCGCGCAGCCAGGCCCTGCCCGAGCGCACCGTCACGGTCGAGAACCTGCGCATCGACCCGGCCAATGTCGCCGAGTACGCGCAGGTGACCGGGCTGCGGTTCGGTGACACGGTCCCGCTGACCTATCCGTTCGCACTGACCTTCCCGACCGTGATGTCACTGGTCACCGGATTCGATTTCCCATTCGCCGCAATGGGTTCGGTGCACATCGAGAACCACGTCACCCAGCACCGGCCGATCGCGGTGACCGACACTCTCGACGTCGCCGTGCACGCCGAGAACCTGCGAGAGCACCGCCGCGGCCTGCTGGTCGACATCGTCACCGAGATCAAGGTCGGCAACGACCTGGTCTGGCATCAGGTGACGACCTTCCTGCATCAGCAGCGCACCAGCCTGTCCGGTGAAGCCAAACCCGAGCCGCAGCGCCAGCCGAAACTGCCACCGCCCAACGCGGTGCTGTCCATCACGCCGGGACAGATCCGGCACTACGCGTCCGTCGGTGGCGATCACAACCCGATCCACACCAACGGCATCGCCGCCAAGCTGTTCGGCTTCCCGACCGTGATCGCTCACGGAATGTTCAGTGCCGCAGCGGTGCTCGCCAATATCGAGGCTCAGCTCCCGGATGCGGTGAAGTATTCGGTGCGGTTCGCCAAGCCGGTGGTGCTGCCCGCCAGGGCCGGGCTCTACGTGCAGCGCGACACCGACGGCTGGGAGCTGGCCCTGCGCCACCTGTCCAAGGGCTATCCGCACCTGAGTGCCACGGTGAGCCCGCTCTGAGAGGCGAGGACTTATCCCGCGAGCAGACGCTGCGGTACCCCGAAATGCGGGTTTCCGGGTACCGACGTGTCTGCTCGCGGAATCATTGCTGTCTCAGGCGCTCGGCACCACATCGCCCGAATTCCGCCGCAGCTCGGTGAATTCGGAGATCGAGGCCGCCGTCACCGATGCGACCGGGCGCGCATTCGGCACCGCGGCGTCGGCCTTGGAGATCATCACGACACTGTCGATGTAGGGCTGGATGGTCGTGGTGTTCTGCACCGTGGCCACGATCACCAGCTGGAATCCGAACTTGCGGAACGCCGAGAGGGCCTGCTGGGCGAACTGCGGATCGGATTTCGAGAACGCCTCGTCCAGCATGAGCTGGGCGAACATCGGCCTGGTGTCATTGCTGTCCGGGCTGGCCAGGTTGAAGCTCAGCGCGCCTGCCAGGCAGAACGCCATGAGCTTCTCCTGCTCACCGCCGGAATTGTCCCCGGAGTTGCTGTAGGTCCGGATCACCTCACCGGTCTCGGCGTCCCGCTCCTCGCAGTACAGCACGAACCGGTTACGCACATCGAGCGCGTCGCGGGTCCACTGCCGATCCTCGGGGGTGTTGCCGGCCAGCAGCTTTCGCAGTTGCAGGATGTCGGTGTACTGCTCGAACATCGCGGTCTCGTCACCGAAACTGACCAGCGACACCCGCGCGGCGATCCGCTGGGCCTTCTCGTTGAGTTCCTCGACGGCGGCGAGGTGGCGGGTCCCGGCGTGCAGGGTCAGCCGGGTGCCCCGGTTGAACTCGACCGCGCCGAGTCCGGTGTTGACCCGCGCGATCTGCTCGGTGATCCGCCGCGCCTCGTTGTCGGCGATCATGTGCAGGTTCAGGATCGCGCCGGGCGCCTGTTCGGTGATGAGCCGCTGCATGCGCTCGTAGGCGTCGGGCAGTTCACGTTCGTCGATGCGCCGGCACAGTTCCACGTAGTCGTGCACGCGTTCGTCGAAATCGTCGCTGTCGTTGGGAATCGCATCCGGGAACGAGCTGTCGTAGGCGGCCATGATTCCGGTGAGCTCGTCGTGGGACCGGTTGCGGTCGGCGCGCAGCCGGTCGCGCTCGCGGCCGATCACCCGGATCAGCTCGTTGCGGAACGGGTCGGACTCCAGCAGCTCCAGCGTCAGCGCGATGTCGGCCGCATAGCCGTCGAGGGTGTCGCGGGCGTGCTGCGGCACGTCGCCGGGTTCGAGCCGCTCGGTCAGCTCCAGCAGTGCGGTGCGCCTGCGGTCGAGGTTGGTCTCGCGCTCGTTGAGCGAGCCGATCTGCTGAATCACCTTCTCGACCCGTTCCCAGCAGTCGTCGGCGCGCTGCTGCAGCCGCTCCACATCGGGGTTCTCCGAGACCAGCAGGTCGTGCTCGTCCTGCAGCCGCGTCACCACCTCGTCGGCCGAGTCGGCGTCGATGTCGCTCCACTGCATGTACTGGTCACACAGGGCACGGCAGGCCCGCTCCCGGTGCTGGAGCTGCGAACGTTTCTCGTCCAGCCGCTCCCTTGCGCTGCGCGCCGCGCCGTAGACCTCCTGCACACCGCGCAGATCCTCTTCCAGCGCATGCACTTTCGCCGCGGAGTCGCCCAGGAAGATGTAGTCCGAGGGCCGCAGCCTGGATCGGTCGTCCTTCACCGAGAGCCTGCCGCTGTCCTTACGCAGGCCCTGATCGGTGACCGCGCGGGTGGTCCCGGCGAACTCCTCGGGCCGGTCCACGCACGCATAGTCGCCGACCGAGGCGATCACGTTGAGCGCCTCGACGGCGCTGTCGTGGGTCGGGTCGACCACCCGGACCTTGGTCGCGAGCGTCCCCTCGGCCGGCGCCCGCAGCTGGGCGTCGTGTTTGACGTGCTGGAGTTGGAGGCGCCCACGCATATCGTTCTCGTTGACGAACCGCAGCGCGTCGTCCCAGTGCCCGGCGGGGACGAGCAGCCGTAAACCGGCTCCGCGCAACACCTTCTCCACCACGAGCCGCCACCGGGTCTCATCGGGTTTGAGCTCCATCAGCTCGGCCACATACACCAGATCCCGTTCCGGGATGCCGAGCGCTTTGGCCACCCTGGCCCGCATCTCGTACTCGGTGCGGGGCAGCGGCGATCCCAGACGCTGTACCCGTTCCAGTTCGGCTTCCACGGCCTCGCGCGACTCCCTGGCCCTCACCTCTTTCGCCGAGGCCTCGACATAGACCTGATTGCCCGAGATCAGCTCGCGGTGCAGCCGATCGGCCTCCTCCATCAGGGTCTCGCGCAGCGACCAGAAATCCTCGGCGGTCTCGGGGGGCTCGAATTCGAGGGCGGTCACCTTGTCCTCGTAACCGCTGCGCCGCCGGGTCACCTCCTCGCTGATCCGCTCGGCCTCGCTGAGCCGCTGCTGCAGCGGCACCAGATCCACTGTGGAGGAGTTGATCTGCGCCATCAACGAGTTGTGCTCATTCTTGAGTTGCCGTTGCTGGGCGCCGAACTCGTCACGTTGCGCGCCCAACTGGGTGATCTGGTCGTCGAGGTTGTCGATCTCGGGACCGGCCTGCTGAGCCCGCAGCGTGTCGACGTAGTCACGGATCATCGCGTTGTCGACGGTGTCGATGACGCCGAACTTGGCGGCCTCGTCGGCGTAACGCTCCTGGACCGCCTCGATATTGCCGAGGGTGTTGCGTTTGCGGCGGGCCACGTCCAGCATGCCGCGGGCCTCGACCAGCGGGTTGATCTGGTCAAGGGCTTCATCGACCCCGGCCAGGCTGACGGGCTCATCGAGCATGAATTCGCGGACAAACTGCTCAAGCCCGCCAACGCTTTTCAGCGATTTCGCCTTGCCGAGCAGCTGCTGGGCGGCCTCGGACGCCCGGATCCCAATGATGGCGTACAGCTGGGCCAGGTACTGGCTCTCGCTGCGCCCGCCGGTCCAGCCGTCCTCGCGGAACACCGCGGCGTCGTAGCCGTTGGCCGCCCACCGGTTGCACGGCCCGAAGATGTCGCGGTCGGCGTCGATCAGGTAGTAGCGGCTGCCGGGATCGGAGGTCTTCTCGGCGGCAAGCCATTTCAGCACCAGGCCGGTGACCGCCCGCCCGGTGCGGTCGGCGTAGGTGACCGCGACCGCCGACCAGGCCGGCCCCGTCCCGCGCAGGTACATGATCTGGCGGTTGGCGCCCTCGCGCCGTTCACCCCATGCGCCGCGGACGTACTTGTCGACGGTGCGCTTGCCGGTACCAGAACCCGCCGCGGTGGTGTCGCCGGAGGCGTTGAAGTTCCGCCGGTGCGACGGCAGGAAGGCCAGCGAGATCGCGTCGAGCAGTGAGGATTTCCCGGTGCCGGAGGATCCGGTGATCAGGGTGCCGTGCGGGCTGAACGGGATCGAGTGGTATCCGTCGAAGACACCCCAGTTGATGACCTGCAGTCGCAACAGGTGGAACTGGTTGGTCGGCTCAGCCATTGGCATCCACTTCGTCGAGCGGGTCGGTTTCCCCATCGTTTTCGGTAGCTCCACCCGCGGCCCTGGTGAGCTGTTCGAACTGCTGCTGCAGCTCGGTGATCACCGAGGCCGTCATGATCGCGTTGACCACCGGGCTGACGGTGAAGCTGTCCTCGTCCTCGCGGCTGCGGACCAGCATCTCGATATCGGTCAGGCGCTCGATGGCGTTGTCGATCCGCCGGTCGAAGGACGCGATGTCGCGGTCGGTGTCGTTGTTGACCCCGGCGAACAGTTCGTGGATCTCCTCGCGGCTGATCAGCACGTGTTCGTCGGACCCGGCCGCGCGCATCAGCTTGGCCAGGTGCAGGGCCAGGATCGAATCGTAGGTGTTGAGGGTTTCGCGGCGCAGCAGCCTGCGCCGCCACGACGATTCGTAGTCGGCCTGTTCGACGTAGGCGATGTCGTGGTCATCGGATACGCACAGCCGCAGGTCGAGTTCGGACAGCCGGACGGTGAGCTCGGTGCGGTAGCGGGTGACCCACGACCAGAGGTCGGCGTGATTGTCCTTGCTGATGTAGCGGCGGGACAGCAGATGCTGCAACGCCCAGCAGGCCCGGTCCGGCAATTCGCTCACGTCGCCGTCGAATCGCGGTGCCCGCCGCTCGGGCGTGGACCGCTCGACGGCGTCGATGCTCGGCAGGGCGTCGAAGTCGATGTCACTCATAGCAGGCTCTCGCTCGCGGTGGGAATGGGCTCGGTGAAGATCAGTTGTGGCACCTCAATTTCGCGGTCGGTGCCTTCGAGTGAACGGAACCGCACCCGCACCGATCCGGCGTCGTCGGCGGCCTGTGTCGGCTGTTTGAGCGCCCAGGACCACAGCACGATGACATGCCCGAGGTAGGCCGATTCGAGCCGGCCGATCGCCTCGGGTAATGGCAGCGGCCCGGCCGCGATGGCCCCGTTGACCAGTTCGGCGAGTTCGGCGGCGTCCACCTGTGAGGCGAGTGCCGCGAACGCCGAGAGGTTCACCTCGCCGTCCGACGGCTCCGCGGGGGTCGGCGGCACCGCATCGCGGATCTTGAACGCCACCGCCCCGATCGAGCTGACATCCGGCCGGGCCAGCGGCAGCTCAAGGCCGATCCGGCTGTCCACCAGGGAGACCTTGAGCAGATCGTGTGCGGCGGCCAGGGCGTCGTTGAGCTGGCGGGTGACGCCACGGCTCTGCTCGAGCGTGCCCGATGCGACGAACCGCTTGATCCGGCGTGCGCACCGCTGCCTGGTGCGGCCCACCTCGGCGGTCTGCGCCGACACCAGGGAGAAGAACCCGGTCATCACCTCGCGCAGGCCGGGATCCAGGTGCGGCAGCTGCGCGGTCACCATATCGATGTCGGTGACCAGGGCGGCCCGCTGCTCGGGATCCTGGATCATCCGGGTGAAGGCCGTGTAGGACGCGCTTTCCCTTGAGGCGAAAAGGGATTCGTAGTCGTCGAACATCTGGCGTTGCCGTTCCCGGTAGCCAAGGTCGGTGTCGGCGGAGGCGTCCAGCAGCCGGGTGGTGATGCGGTTTAGCATGCTGCCGTACTGGCCGATATCGGAAACCACCTGCTCCATCTGCAGCGCGATGGAACGGGCCTCGTCCTCGACGTCGAGGGGGTCGGGTTCGGGGCGACGGCCCTCGTCGAGTGCGTCGAGCTCGGCGCGCAGCCGGTCGATCTCGTTCTCCAGGTCCGCACGGATCCGGTCCGGGTCGTTGCTGACCTGGCCGGCCACCCGCCGCAGCCCGGCCGCGATGCCTGCGATCGAACCGCCGGTGGCCAGGGTGTCCTCGCGGCGCATCCGCCTGGCGAAGTCCAGCACCGCCCTGGCCTCGTAGGTCAGGTGGCAGATATTGCGGTCACCGTCACTGCTCGGTTCGGAGACCCGGTGCAACCAGCCCTGGCTGGCCCAGTACTTGATCAGCTGCAGGCCGGTCTGATCGCTGTCGGAGCCCAGCTCGGCCAGGTCCCGTTCCAGCCGGACCACCAGTTCCGGTTCGGTCAGCTTCGCGCCGCGGTCCAGGTGGCGCTCCATCAAGGTCAGGTAGCCGGCCAGGTTGTTGGCCACCAGCAACCGCACCGAGCGCGAATCGGTGACCGCCTGATTGAGGTCGTACAACCGCTGCAACGACGGGCGGCCGGCATCAGCGTCGGGCATCTGCAAACCTTCCAATCGCGGGGGTCGATCGCACGGACATCCGCCCCACTTTAGGCGTCCCGGCGGACCCGACTCGGCGCCAGTTCGGTTAGCTGGGGCAATCCGCATTCGACGGTGAGCAGAACTCACCCCCATGACCTACAGTCGTCCGGTGACTAGCACCGCGGTGCCCCCGGCCCGCCTGGTTCGCGCGGTCGAACGCGCCCGCCACCATCTGCGCCGGCTGTATCAACGCAGTGCCCCGCCACCCGCGGTGATGCTGGACAAGATCCTGGGCGCCTGGATCGCCCAGGGCATCACCGTTGCCGCCGACCTGGGCGTCGCCGACGCGCTGGCGGGCGGCCCGCTGCGGCCCGACGATCTGGCCCGCCGGGTCGGCGCCGATCCCGACGCGCTGGACCGGCTGATGCGCGCCCTGGTCAGCGAGGGGATATTCCGGCGCACCCGCGACGGCCGGTATGCACTCAATCCGCTCGGCGAAACCCTGCGCAAGGATGCTCCGGTTTCGCTCGCCGGTATGGCCCGGTGGGTCGGCACCCCCCAGCACCGTGAGCATTGGAGCCACCTCGGGGATGCGGTGCGCACCGGGGAGGCCGTCATCCCGAAGCTGCGCGGCAAGACGGCCTTCGAATACCTGTCATCCGAGCCTGGCCTCGGCGACATCTTCAACGACGCGATGACCGGCCTTTCCGAGTTGGCCATCGCGCCGGTGGTGGCGGGCTACGACTTCGGCCGGTTCGGCATCGTGGCCGATATCGGCGGCGGACACGGCCGCCTGCTCTCGGCCATCCTGGACGCCACACCGTCGGCCCGTGGGTTGCTCTACGACCTGCCGCAGGTGGTCGAGGGTGCGCCGCAACTGTTGGCCAAGTATGGCGTCGCCGACCGGGTGCGGATCGTGCCCGGCTCGTTCTTCGAGGCCGTCCCCTCCGGCGCCGACGCCTATGTGGTGAAGAACGTGATCCACGACTGGGCCGATGAGCCCGCGCTGGCGATCCTGCGCAACATCCGGGCGGCGGCCGCGCCGGGCAGCACACTGATGCTGATCGAGGCGGTCATTCCCGGGCACGACCGCGAGTTCCTCGCCAAGTGGATCGATATGGAGATGCTGATGGCGGCCGCCGCCCGGGAACGCACCGAGGCCGAGTACCGCAGTCTCTACGAGCGGGCCGGGTTCCGGCTCACCGAGGTGGTGCCGACACCGTCGCCGTTCAGCCTGGTGGTGGGTACGGCGCTATAGCCGGGCAGAAGGTCCTCAGCCGCCGCACACCACCTTGGGCACGGGGTCATAGACGACGGTGTGGGACTCCGTGCGGGTTCGTCCGCCGGCGATCTCCCGCAGGGTGCGGGTGTCGGTGATGGTGAACCCGGACGCTCCGCCGCCGGCGCTGCAGGCCTCACCGGCCGGGATCCTGACCGTCCGCGGGCTGGTCGGACGGGTGCGCGGGCTCGACGAGGAGGTCACCTCGTAGCGTTTGATCCCGACCAGCCGGACCGTGATCGAACTCGACGTCCAGTCGGTCCGGATCTGCACCGACGTCGGGCCGTCGTTGCGGAATTTCACGTCGAGCACGTCGCCGAAAACCGTGGCTTCGCGGCCGGCCGGGTAGCGGCTGATGTAGTAGCTGTGCTCGTGGTGCTCGATGTCCTCCATGCCTGCGAAGTAGGCGGCGTTGAACAATGTGGTCGCCAATTGGGACACCCCGCCACCGATACCGCGTGCGGGCCTGCCGTTTTCGATGATCCCGGCCTCGACATAGCCGGCGGCGGCGTTGCGCGGATTGGTCGCCGCGTTGAGGCTGAAGATCTCCCCCGGCCCGACCACCATGCCGTCGACCTGCTCGGCGGCGCGCCTGATGTTCCTGCCGGAATCGCCTGCGAATCCACCCGTCCGGAACTCGCCGATGACTTCGACGGGGCCGAGTTCGTCGAGTTCGGCGAAGGTGAACCGGGCCGGCTCGTCGACGTAGACGGCGGTCATCTCCCGATCGTCGGCGCTCGTGAGGACCGTGAGCAGATCGGCCAGGGTCGCGTCGTAATCGACTCGGCGGCCGGCCCGTTCGGGCACCTTGACCGCCGGCGTGGCGGTGAAGTCGATGTCGGCGTCGCGGCGCGGATTCTCCGAAGCGGCGAGTTGCGGGCGTAGCTCGTCGACGATCAGGTTCTGGTCGATCTCGGGTGACAGCCGGCCGTCCCCCGCACGGAACGTCAGCGCCGCCGCGATGACGTCCTCGGAGAGGACTGCCCGGGTGTCGCGGTCACCGCGGACGGTGACCGGTCCGGACACGGCCGGTGTGGCGACGTCGCGGACGGCGATCGCGACGTCGGCGGGTGTGGTGGCCGGCGCGAGTTCCACCATCGGCAGGTCGACGGCCCGGCCGGTGACCCAGTCCCGGGTGAACACGCGCGCGGCGGCGGCGACGTCGAGTCGCCTGCCGTTCTGCGGATCCGATGACACCGGCTTTGCGTCGACGAAATCGACGGAGCCCTCGACCGGATCCTCGGCGACGGTGTCTCCGAGTTTCTCCAGCGTCGCGGTCAGGGCCCGCTCATCCACCGTCGAGACCACGCCGACCGGGGTCTGCGCGAAGAACGACATGAGCCTGGTGACCGGATTCAGCGGTTGCCCGCCGGCCCGCTCGACGGTGGCGTGGGGGTCCACGGCCAGGCCGATCGCGCCCGGATCCACCTCCGCCTCGACCGTCGCGACCCGCACCGGGACCGGTCTGCCGGTACGGGGGCCGAGCGCATCGCGCAGGCGCTGATCCGCGGCGTCGCGGGTCAGTCCGCCGAGGGGCACACCGGCCGCGGTGACGCCCCGGGGAACCTTGCCGGAGGTGATCGTCAGATCCGCGATGTACAGCGACGCCAACAGGACGAGCGGGAACCCGACGGTCAGGTACAGCCGCCGACCAGGACGCCATCGGTGTCTCGGCCCGCGGGCATCGGTTGGCTCGGGCATCGTCGGACGGCAGTCTTCCCGACGGTCAGCCGGCCTGCACGGACTGCGTGCCCGCGTCCGACGGGGTGCCCTTCAGGCCGCGCCAGAACAGGTTGATCATCAGCTCGGCGGCCTCGTCGACGTCGGCGTCCCTGGTGCTGACCCGGGTCGCGATGGCCTCGCCCGCTCCGACCAGAGCCACCGCCATCATCTCGAAGTCACTGTCGGGCTGAGGGTTACGCGTGCCCGTGCTCAGCAGCCTGGCCACCAGATCGATGATCCGCTCGCGGCCCTCGCGCACCGTGTGGGCGAACGCCTGCGAGCTGGTGGCCTGCGTGTAGAGCACCATCCACGACGCCCGGTGGGTGTCGATGTAGGTCAGGAACGACAGCACCGCGGTGCGGAGCAGATCCTTCGGGCTCTGGGTGAAGTCGATCTGGCCGCGCACCACATCGACGAACCGGGTCAGCTCACGGTTCAGGCAGGCGCCGAACAGCTCCTCCTTGGAGCCGTAGTACAGGTACAGCATCGGCTTGGAGATCTCGGCCTCGGCCGCGATGGCGTCCATCGACGTCTCGTGGTAGCCGTTGACCGAGAAGATCTGCACCGCGGCGTCGAGCATCTGCTGTTCGCGCACGGCACGCGGCAGCCGTTTCGTTCCACCCGCCATCCGAACAGGGTAACTGTCAGCCGAGCAGCTCAGCTCGCCGTTGCTCCTCCCACAGCGCCATCCGGGTCCGGGCCGACTCCCCCACCGCATCCATGACCAGCGGTACCAGCAGTTCGGTGAGCATGAACCCGGCCGCCATGCTCTGGTAGGTGGTCCCCACGGTGCTGGAGGCCGCCAACACCACTTCAGCGTCGGGCGCCACCGGGCAACTGAGGTCATCGGTGATGAGCAGCACCGTCGCGCCGGCGCGGTGCACGCGGTACGCCAGTTCGGCCGCGCTGCGCTGGTAGCGGTGGTAGTCGAACAGCACCACGACGTCGGTGCGGGACAGTTCGAGCAGCGCGCCGAGATCGGCACCGGTCGGGTCGCCCAGCACCCGCACGTTCGGGCGCAACTGTTCGAGATGCGCCGCCAGATGCATGGCCAGCAGGTGGGAGAACCGGCCACCGTGCAGGTACACCGTGCGACCGGTGTCCGCCAGCAGCGTGACCGCGGCCTCCAACGCGGATTCTGGCAACAGGGCCAACGTCTCGGCCGCCCGGTCGCTCTGCGCCTGGCCTTGCGTCAACAGCCGGTCGAGCAGACTACCGGCCGACGGCGCATCCGACAGCCGCGTGATCGGGCCGTTGGACCTGGCCGACAGCTCCGCACGCAGTGCGACCTGCAAATCGGCGAAGCCGTCGTAACCCAGAGACTGCGCGAATCGCAGTACGGTCGGCGGGCTCACCTCCGCACGTTCGGCGAGCCGGGCGGCACTGGCCAGCCCGGCGCTCGGATAGTCCGCGAGCAGCGCCCGCCCGACCCGGCGCTCAGCCTTGCTGAGCGTCGGAAGTGCCGAGGTGGCGCGCGCCTCGACCGTCGTCACGGTGCTCAATCCGCCATCACCGGCACCGAGGTCATGGACAGGTCCGTCATCGAGATCGCCGTCACGCTCTCGGCAGGCAGTGGCTGCCAGTCCAGATCCCCGAATCCGGTCGACCCCACCACCAGCGTGCCCTCGGCGGTGCGGGCCCAGCGCAGGGCGAAGTAGTCCTCGAGATGCTCGGTGGGGAGGTTCGCGGCGGTGATCTCCTCGATGTCCTCCTCGGGTAACCGGCTGTGGGCGTGCGCGTGCACGGCGATCAGCTGCCCCTCACCGAGCACCAGCGCGTTGAGGCTGGCCGCCGGGTACAGGGGCCGAAGTTGCGCGACGGCACGGCGGACCGCCTCGGCCAGATCGGGCGCGGTACGGCGGTGCTGGCCGATGATGCCGAAGTAGCGCTCGCTGTCGGTGGTGCCGCGCAGCGATGCGGCGGTGTCGGCGTCGAGGAGATCGTCGATCAGACCGGCCGGCTTGATGGATCCGTTGTGCGCCATGGCGATTCCATCCGCCAGGAACGGGTGGGAGTTCTGCGGTGCGACGGCGAGACCGTTGGTGGCCCAGCGCAGGTGAACCATGCCTGCCACAGCTGCGGAGCCGACGGCTGCACCGAAGGCAGGGTCGTCGAGCGCGCTGTCCGCGGACACCTCGACTCGGGGGACACCTCCGGGGTGGTCCACCTGCGCGACGCCCCAACCGTCGCCGTGCACCTTCGTCAACGCGACGAAGTCCTTGAGCACGTGGGCACCGACCGCATCCGAGACGGATATCGGTGCCGTCGACACGACACCCAGCAGTCGGCACATGATCCCGCCCCCTCGCAGCCAAAATTTAACGAATCGATCCTATCGCGCCAATATTAAAGAATTTGAAACATTCATGACATACCGTGCTCGAAGACTCGGACGTCAGGAGGGCCCATGTCGGCAGTCATCACGCCGCGCATCGACGAACTGCGCGCCGAGGGCGTCGCGATCGTGGCCGGATCACTGACCGACCTCGCGGGCGTGACCCGTGCTAAATATGTTCCCGTACACCGCCTTTCCGCCTTTCAACAGGCCGGGATGGGGGTATCACCATCGTGGAGCGTGTTCTGCGTCGACAGCGGAATCGCCTTCACACCCACCATCGGAGTGGTCGGCGACCTGCGCATCCGCATCGACCCGGCCGAGCTGCGCCTGATCGACGACGGCGTGGCGTGGGCCCCGGGCAGCCTGTACGACCAGCAGGGCGACCCCGCCCCGCTGTGCACCCGGTCGCTGCTGGCCGCGGGCGAGCGATCCGCGGCCGCCCGCGGCCTGACGGTCCTGGTCGGAGCCGAGTTGGAGTGCACGCTGCTGGCCCCCGACGGCGGGCATGCCTCCGCGGAGCCCTGGTCTCCCTACGGCATGCGCACCTCACTGGACCGGTCCGGATTCCTGGTCGACCTCATGGCCGCGGCCGACCGCGCGGGATTGGGCGTCGAGCAACTCCACACCGAGTACGGCCATGATCAGTTCGAAATCTCACTGGCCCCCACGACGCCGGTGGCCGCCGCCGACGCCGTCATCCTGGCGCGAATCCTGATCGGACGGGTCGCGGCGCGGTACGGGTTGAAGGTCTCGTTCTCTCCGGTCCCCTTCGCCGGCGAGGCGGGCAACGGGGCACACCTGCACCTGTCGCTGGCCGACGACGCGGGTCCGCTGCTGTCCGGCGGCGACGGCCCGCACCAGCTGCGGCCTGCCGGGCAGTCCGCCATGGCCGGTGTACACGACGGCCTGCCGGATCTGCTTGGGGTATATGCCGGTTCGGTGCTCTCGGCCGCACGTCTCAAACCGGGAAACTGGGCGGGCGCGGCCAAATGCTGGGGCCTGGAGAACCGCGAGGCCGCCTTGCGGTTCATCGCCGCGACGCCGGGAAACCCGCACGGCGCCAACGTCGAACTGAAGATCATCGACCCGAGCGCCAACCCCTATCTGGCCGCGGCGGCCATGCTCGGCAGTGCGCTGCGGGGCATCGACAAGAGCCTGCAGCTGCCCACCGAGGTGACCGAGGACCCGGCTGCCGGCGACGCGCCACCCCTTCCGGCCGACCAGCGAACGGTCATCGAGGCCCTGGAAACCTCGGCCATCGCCGCGGAGCTCATGACGCCCGCGATCGTCGAAGGCCTCGTCGCCGTGCGCCGCCACGAGCTCGCCACCTACGGTGACCGCCCCGCCGGCGAGACCACCCAGGCACTCCGCCTGGCCTGGAGTTGCTGATCCGCTCACCCCGAAGGGAGCATCGATGACCACCAGCGCCGCCCCGGACACCGATCGACTGCCGCACCGCCGCCTACCGTTCTGGGTTGCGCTGGCACTGTCAGTTGCGACGGTAGGTCCGACCCTGGCCATGTCCGGCAACGGGCAGGGCCTGATCGCCACGGTCGGCAAGGCCCTGCCGCTGGTGTTCCTGATCGGCCTGGTCGGGGTGTCGTTGGTCGGCTACAGCTTCGTGCGGCTGACGCGTCATCTCAATCACGCCGGGTCGGCCTATGCACTGGTGGGCGGCACTATCGGGCCACGGACGGGATTCTTCTCGGGTTTCGCGATGCTCGGCGCCTACGTCGGCTTCTCGATCGGAACCCTGGCCCTGACAGCGGCTTTCACCAATGCTTTCATCGCGCAGCTCCAACCGGGCAACGAGAACCCCTATCAGCTGCCGTGGCTCTGGGTGGTGGTGGTCGGCGCGGTGATCTCGTTCGCGCTGGCGGGTCGCGATATCCGGGTGCTGGCCAAGGTTCTGCTCGGCATCGAAGGTATCGGCATCGTGGCGATGGTGGTGCTGGTCATCGCGATCTTCGCCCGCGGCGGTGCCGACACGACCGGAATCGACTTCAGCGTGTTCTCGTTCTCCGGTGGGGGCGTATCGGCTTCGGCAGTGCTGAGCGGCGTGGTGGCGGCGTTCCTGTCCTGGGCCGGGTTCGAGGCCTGCGCCTCGATGGGTGAGGAGACCGACAACCCCGGCCGTAACATTCCGCGCGCGCTGGCCGGCACGCTGATCCTCACCGGCGTGCTGTTCGTCGTCGTGATGTTCGCCCAGGTCATCGGATTCGGCACCGACGGGGCCGGGCTGGCGGCGTTCCAGGGCTCGGGAAACACCTTGGGCGACTTGGGTAGCAGCTACATTGGTCAGTGGTTCTCGCTGCTCATCATCTTCACCGCCACGGTCGCGGCGTTCGGCTGTCATATGGCCACCGCGGCGACATCGGGCCGCATGCTCTACGCCTTTGGCCGCGACGGCTTCGGCCCGAAGGCGCTGGCGCACATCCACGAAGGAACCGGTGGCCCCCGCCGGGCCACCTGGCTGGTGGTCGGCCTGGCCCTGGTGGTCGATCTGATCTGCGGTGGGATCGGCTGGCCGGACATGGGCACCGGCAACGCGGCGATCGACACCTACTTCCTGTTCGCGGTCGCCGGTTCGGTATGCCTGATGGTGTGCTACCTCCTGGTCGAGCTCGCGGCGGCCTGGTTCGTCGGGGCGCCCAAGTTTGTCGGGGTGCACGGCGGCCGGGGCAAGCTCCTCGGGCTCACCCTGCCGCTGCTGGGCGCCGTGGTGATCGCGGTGGTACTGTGGTTCAACGTCAAGGATGCCGAAACCTGGGTGGCTGCACCGCTTTTGGGGCTCTACTGGTGCGTGATCGGCCTGGCGATCGCGCTGGCAGCCTCGGGTATCGCCAAGCGGGTCGGTGAATCGCTGACCGCAGAACTGGCACTCACCCCGCCGGTGGAGGTCCGGTGAGCACCCTCTATGCCCGCGACGAAGCCGTCATCGCCGGCATCGAGAAGCTCCGGTTCTTCCCACTGGAGGTGGTTTCCGGCCACGGCAGCACGCTGATCACGCCCGATGGCCGCGAACTGCTCGACCTGTCGGCGACGTGGACCGCGTCCGGTCTGGGGCACGGACACCCCGCGGTCGCCGAGGCGGTCGGCCGGGCGGTGCGCAGTGCACCGGGAGCCGGGGGCCTGTCCGCGGTCCACCCTGATTCCGTCGGGTTGGCCGAGGATCTGCTGGCGCTGGTTCCCGGATCCGGTGAGCGCCGGGTATATCTGGGCCACGCCGGCTCGGACGCCAACGACGTCGCCCTGCGCGCCTGCCGGCACGCGACGGGGCGGCGCACCGTGCTGGCGTTCGAGCACAGTTACCACGGTGGCGTCGGGGTCGCGATGGGGGTGTCCGGCGTGCACGTCGACGCGGGCGCCGCACCCGATGCCGACGTCGTTTTCCTGCCGTACCCCAACCCTTTCCGGCCCGCCGGCGGTGACGTCGAGGCCGATGTCACCGGGTGTCTCGACCTCGCCGACCGGCATATGGCCGCCGGTGCCATCGCCTGCCTGATCGTCGAACCGATCCTGTCCGACGGTGGTCTGGTGGTGCCACCCGACGGCTTCCTGGCCCGGCTGCACGCGGTGTGCCGCCGCCACGGCGTTCCGATGATCTGCGACGAGGTCAAAATGGGCCTGGGCCGGCCCGGCACCCTGCACGCGTTCGACCACGACGGGGTGGTGCCCGACATCGTCACGTTCGGCAAGGTGCTTGGCGGGGGGCTGCCGCTGTCGGCCGCGGTCGGCCCGGCCGCGCTGCTCGACGCGCCGCCTGCCGCGGCGCTGCTGACCACCGCGGGTAATCCGGTATGCACCGCGGCCGGGCGCGCGGTACTGACCACCATCGTCGGCGACCAGCTCGCCGATCGGGCCGCGAAAGTCGGTGCGGTACTTCAGGATGGCTTGCGCGCACTCGATACCGACATGATCGGCGAAGTCCGGGGCCGCGGGCTGGCGATCGGGGTGGAGCTCGTCGACCCCGCCACCGGTGGGCGCGATCCCCGCCTGGCCGCGCAGGTGGTCTACCGCGCCTGGGAACTGGGCGCGGTGGTGTACTACGTGGGTGGCAACGTCCTGGAGGTCACGCCACCGCTGGTGCTGACCGACGACGAAGCGGTACGGGCCGTCGAGATCCTCGGTGCGGCCATCGCCGACGCCGCCGCGGGAAAGGTCGACGCCGAGGAGGTCGCACGTTATGCCGGATGGTGAACTCGCGGACGTGTTCGACGGCGTCCGTGACGAGGTGCCCGAGGCGCTCGCCGAGCACCTGCGCACGGTCAGCCTGATCGATCACCACGTCCACGGCACCTTCAACAAGCCGGTCGACCGGGCCTCTTTCGAGGAGTCGCTGAACGAGGGCTCGACCGATCCGGTGCCGGATTTCATGACGCAGTTCGACTCGCCGCTCGGCCTGGCGATTCGGCGGTGGTGTGCACCGGTTCTCGGCCTGCCGGCACATGCCGACGCCGACCGCTACTGGAAGCGCCGCTGCGAGTTCGGCCCTGACGAACTGGCGTCGCTCATGCTGCCGCTGGCCGGGGTCGAGCGCTGGGTGGTGGACACCGGCTTCAAAGGCGACCTGATCACCACTCCGGAACGGCTCACCGAACTCAGCGGCCGCCCGGCGTCATCGATCCTGCGGCTGGAACGGCTGGCCGAGGATCTGCTGGAGTCGGGCACATCGCCGCCGGGCTTCCCGGCCGCGTTCCGGGCCGCGTTGGCCGACGCCACGGCCGACCCCGCAACCGTCGGCACCAAAACCATTGCCGCCTACCGCTGCTCGTTCGGCATCGACTGGTCGCGCCCGTCGGACGCCGAGGTGATCGAACACGCCCGGGAGCTGGCCGCACGGCCCTCGAAGAGGCTCGACAGCCCGGTGCTGGTCGCGTTCGGTGTACACGAAGCGGCCGAGCACGGACTGCCGCTCCAGGTACACGTCGGTTTCGGCGACCGCGATCTCGACCTGCACCGCACCGACCCGCTGCTGCTGCTCCCCTTGCTGCGCAGCATGAACCCGGTTCCGGTGCTGCTGCTGCATTGCTATCCATTCCACCGGCAGGCGGGATACCTGGCGCAAGCCTTCGACCAGGTGAATTTCGACGTCGGCCTGGCGATCAACTATCTGGGTACCCGGGCCACCGGCCTGGTCGCCGAGGCACTGGAGACCGCGCCGTTCGCCAAACAGCTGTATTCGTCGGACGCGTTCGGCCCGCCCGAGCTGCATCTGCTGGGTTCGGTGCTGTGGCGGCGCGCGATGGGCCTGGTACTCGGCGGCTGGGTGCGCGCCGGGGACTGCACCGAACCGGACGCGATCAGGATCGTCGACATGATCGGCGCGCACAACGCGACGCGGGTGTACGGGCTGTGAACCGTGCTTCGGCACCGCTGTTCGAGGCGGTGCGTCGACGCCCGGGGTGTCAGCGAGAGGCCGACGTTCCGCAGCCGTGCAGTACCATCGCGCCGTTCAGAGTTCTTGTGCAGCATCAATCTTCGAGTAAAGGCTGCGGTTTAACCATCTCAAGCGCCGTAGCGACCTTCTTGCCGGTGTTGTCGTAGGTGTAGAAGCCGCGGCCAGTCTTGCGGCCAAGATTGCCTTGCTCGACCAATTCGATCACGGTTCGGGACGGCGCGTCTTTTGGGTCCCGGGAGGTCGAAAATCTGGCCTGCTTGACGTCATAACCGATATCGATCCCGGTGAGGTCCATGAGTTCGAAGGGCCCCATCGGGTAGCCCAGCGCGGTCCGGCAAGCAGTATCGATGGCATCAATCGATGCGACACCGTTCTCGTAGAGGAATATTGCCTCGTCGCGCACGGCGTTCAGGATCCTGTTGGCAATAAAGCCAGGAATCTCCTTGTCGAGGACGACGGGAGTCTTTCCGAGCCGTTGAACCAGTGCGCTGGCCGTAGCGATGGTTGCCGCAGTGGTGGTTGGGCCCGCGACGATTTCGACACATTGCATCCTCAGGGCGGGGTTAAAGAAGTGGAGGTTGCACACCTGTCCGGGCCTGCGGGTGGCGTCGGCGAGCTGTGACGGCATGAATCCCGACGAGTTGGTGGCCAAGATGGCGTGGGGAGGCGTGTGGCGGTCAAGCGCGGCTAACAGATCTCGTTTGACATCAACGTCTTCGAGTGCAGCTTCGATAACGAAGTCCGCACCAGAGGCCAGCGCTGGGAGGTCGGTGCCGAACTCGAGCCGGGCGAACGCGGCGTCCTCCTCGGCAGCACCACGGTTGCCCTTGGCGATGTCACGGGCACTTCGATTGCGAAGCGCGCTCAGCGCGTCGTCGAATCGGGTGGCGTCGATATCGTGACAGCTCACCCGCAGGCCGGCTCGCGCGCTGACCAACGCAATTTGCGAGCCCATCGCACCAGTGCCGACGACGAGTAGACGGTTGAGATGCATTGTGACAATGTCCTATCTGCCGGTGAACTCGGAGGAGCGTTTGGCTAGGAAAGCTTCGACACCTTCACGCTTGTCGTCGCTGTCGTAAAGAAGTGCCTGTGCCAGCCGTTCGACGACCAGACCGCTGCGTTGGTCGGTGTCGGCACCAGTGCGCACCACCAACTTGGCCAGCCGCGTCGCCTGCGGCCCACGAGCGGTCACCGAGGCGGCGAGGCGGCGAGCTGGTAATCTGAAGGTCGTCGTCGGGGACCACCCGTGAAACCAGACCCATCGCCAGCGCTTCCGCTGCGGATACGACGCGGCCAGTGATCACCATATCGAGGGCGTGTCCGATCCCGACCAGCCGTGAGAGCCGTTGCGTACCACCGGCGCCCGGGAGAATACCAAGGTTGGTCTCTGGCAACCCGAGACGGGCCGACTCGGCAGCCACAGGAATGTCGCAGGCCATAGCCAACTCACAGCCACCACCAAAGGCATACCCGTTGATGACGGCGAACATCGGAAGCGGCAGTGCCTCAACCCGTTCGAACAGCCGCTGCATAGCCGAGTGCAACGCCGTGCGCCGGTCGTAGTCGCGTAAGCGATGGACGTCAGCACCCGCCCCGAACGCCTTGTCGCCGGGCACCGGTGACGATAAGTGCGTGGGCGCTCCAGTCGCCGGCGATCGCGTCGAGCGCAGCGCACAGTTCGTTCTGAACAGTGAGATTGATGGCGTTGCGGCGCTCGGGTCGATTGATCGTCACCACCCACACCCCTTGGTCGCGCTCGACGGTGAAGGTCTCGTAGGTGGGCTCGGCGCCCATGAGCACGCCCTTCCCGTCAATGAGATACGTCTCGGCAAGGCAGAGTCACCACAAACATATGTCGCCATATTGACGATCGTAATATAGGCGTGGCATTGTGACGAGGTGACTAGTTCATGTCCCGTGGCGGTGGTCACGGGCGCTGGCCGGGGCATCGGCCGCGCGGTTGCGGTACGGCTCAGCGCCGAGGGTTACCGCGTCGCACTGGCCTCGCGCACACGCGTCGAACTGGAGGAGACCGCGCGCCTGTGTCGGAATGAAACATTGGTGGTGCCAGCCGATGTAACCGACACCGCGGCCATCGATGCCCTGTTCTCTGCAGTGGAAGCGGCATGGGAGACGCCCGCAGAGGTGGTGGTCGCCGCGGCTGGGGTGTCGGCGGCTGCCCCGCTGGCAAAGACCACCGACGAGCAGTGGCAGGCGATGCTCGAGGTCAACCTCACAGCGCCGTTTCGCTGCATCCGGCGCGCGGTGCCGGCGATGGTGTCGCGAGGGCACGGACGCGTCGTGGTGATCGCCTCGGTAGCCGCCAAGCACGGTGAGCCCTACATCAGTGCGTACACGGCCAGCAAGCACGGAGTGCTGGGTGTTGTGCGCTCGGCTGCAGCGGAATTGGCGGCCAAGGGGGTGACCGTCAACGCGGTGTGCCCGGGCTATGTCGACACCCCGATGACCGATCAGACCGTGGCTGACATCGCGCGTACGACCGGGCGCACCCCCGAGAACGCCCGAGCGGTACTGGCGGCGAAACAGCCGAACCGTCGTCTGGTGACCGTTGAGGAAGTGGCCGAAGCCACCTGGTTGTGCGTTGCCAACGCGGCGATCAACGGCCAGGGCCTCACCGTGGACGGAGGCGCAGTCCAATCGTGAACCGTGAATTCTGTCGTTTCGAGGAGTCGTGATGAGTCTAGATCTGGTCAACCCCACAGAACTCGGTGCCCCGCAGGGCTTCTCGCACGCTGCCGTGGGCATTGGTCGGGTCGTGTTCCTGGCCGGGCAGACCGCGTTAGATCCGTCCGGGCGCATCGTCGGTACCACGGTGGTCGAACAGTTCGACAAGGCACTTAGCAACCTGCTGGTGGCGTTGAGAGCCGCCGGCGGTGAGCCCGCCGACCTCGCCAGCATGACCATCTACATCGTCGACATCGAGAACTACCGTTCGCACTCCCGAGCCATCGGCGCGGTGTGGAAACGCCTGATCGGCCAGCACTATCCGGCGTTGGCCGGCATCGGGGTGGCCCGGCTATGGGACGCGGAAGCCGTCGTGGAAGTTCAGGGCATGGCCGTCTTACCTCCCTGAGCGGTACTGCCCACGGCACGCGTGTTCCGCGCCGACGCGCATGCCGCAGGACCCACACCACCGTAGCCAAGGGTCGCCGCCCGGCACCCTCCTTTCGCGAGAGGGCACGATGCCACATCCATCCTCGGCCCACGTCGACACCTTCTGCCGAGATCAGCTGCCGGCACGCCACCTCTGGCCCGAGCTGCGGCTGGACGAGGCCGGTCTGCGCTATCCCGATCGGCTCAACTGCGCGGTGGCGTTACTCGACGAGGTCAGTCAGCGGCTCGGCTCCGAGCGTGTCTGCCTGCTTGCTCCGGGCGGGCAGCAGTGGAGCTACGGCGAACTCTCCACGATGTCCGGTCAGATCGCCGCAGTCCTCGTCGAGGACTACGGCATCGTCCCGGGAAACCGGATCCTGCTGCGCGGACCCAACAACCCGTGGATGGTGGCCTGCTGGTTCGCGGTGATGAAGGCCGGTGCAGTCGCGGTATCGACGATGCCGATGTTGCGCGCGGGCGAGTTGACCAAGATTGCCGAAGTAGCCAAGATCGACCTATCCCTGTGCGACAAACGGTTCACCGACGAGCTCGTCACAGCGGCAATACCCGACCAGCGTGTGGTGCCTTTCGGCGCCGACACCGCCCTTCATGCTGCAGCGAAAACCAAGTCCGAGCTGTTCGTCCCCGTGAACACGGCGGCCGATGACGTAGCGCTGCTGGCGTTCACGTCGGGAACGACCGGGCGAGCCAAAGCCACCATGCACTTCCACCGCGACCTGTTGGCGATCGCCGACACCTTCTCCGCCCACATCCTCAAACCCGCAGCCACCGATGTCTTCACTGGCACACCGCCGATCGCGTTCACCTTCGGTCTCGGCGGCCTGGTGGTGTTCCCACTCCGTGTCGGGGCCGCGACGCTGCTGCTGGAGAAAGCGACACCGGACCAACTCGCTGACTTTATCGCCGAACACGGTGTGACGGTGTGTTTCACCGCGCCCACGGCTTACCGGGCAATGGTGTCTTCGGGAAACGCGCAGAAGCTCGGTACGCTCCGGCGGGCTGTCTCTGCCGGCGAGCACCTTCCCGCCAGCACCTGGCAAGCTGTGTTCGAGGCGACCGGCGTTCGGCTCATCGACGGTATCGGTGCCACCGAGATGCTGCACATCTTCATCTCTGCCGCCGACGGTGACATCCAACCAGGTTCCACCGGCCATGTCGTCCCCGGCTACGTAGCCACCATACTTGACGGCCAAGGTCGCGCCGTGCCCCCGGGAACGCCCGGCCGGTTGGCCGTCAAAGGCCCCACCGGGTGCCGCTATCTGGCCGATGACCGGCAACGCGACTACGTCCACGATGGATGGAACATCACCGGCGACACCTTCGTGCAGGACACTGACGGGTATTTCTGGTACCAGGCTCGCAACGACGACATGATCGTCTCATCGGGATACAACATTGCCGGTCCCGAAGTGGAAGAAGCGCTCGTTCAACATCCCGACGTCGTCGAGTGCGGTGTTACCGGGACCGCCGACTCCGACCGCGGCCAACTGGTCACCGCATTCGTCGTCCTGCGCGACGGCGCGATCGGCGACGCCGAAATGGTCACCGTATTACAGGATTACGTCAAACAAACCATCGCGCCGTACAAATACCCGCGGCGTGTGATCTTCGTCGACACGCTACCCAAGACACCGACCGGAAAGTTGCAACGCTTCCGCCTCAAAGATCTCACCCCGAACTCATCAGCCGGTATCTGAGCGCGAGACGTGCCGCACCCGAGCACGCACGCGCCGACGGCGGAAACACAACTTCAGCACCACACAACAGGGGCCCAGCCCCGAACAGGAGACAGACATGCGCATCGCTGTGATCGGTGGCGGGCCCGGCGGGCTGTACTTCGCGGCACTGACCAAACAGCTCGGGCCGCATCACGACATCACCGTCTGGGAACGCAACGCCGCCGATGACACCTTCGGTTTCGGAGTGGTGTTCTCCGACGAAACACTGGGCGGGATCGCGCACGCCGACGATGAGATCTACCGCAGCATGGCGCGCGAGTTCGCCCAATGGGATGACATTGACGTGCATTTCCGAGGGGAGACCATTACCAGCGGCGGACACGCCTTCGCAGCGATGAGCCGCAAGCGACTCTTGCACATCCTCCAGCAGCGCTGCCGTGCCCTCGGGGTGCCGGTGTACTTCCGGACCCCGGCGCCCGACATCGCGGGCCTGGCCGATACTCACGATCTCGTCGTCGCAGCCGACGGTGTGAACTCCGCCGTGCGCTCCACGTTTGCAGAATCCTTTCAGCCCACCCTGCGCACCGAGTCCTGCAAGTACATGTGGTTGGGCACCGACAGGGTGTTCGATGCGTTCAAGTTCTACATCGCGGAGACTCCGTACGGGGTGATGCAGATCCACGGCTACCCTTACGACGACAGCGGCAGCACCTTCATCATCGAGATGACCGAACGCGTTTGGCGCACCGCGGGGTTCGATGCGTTCGCCGCACACGGTCTCAAGCCGGGGGAATCCGACGAGAAATCCATTCAGCGGGTACGTGAGTTGTTCGCCGATGTTCTGGACGGCCACGAGGTGATGGCCAACAACTCGAAGTGGATCAACTTCACCACCGTCAGCAACGCACGGTGGCATCACAACAACGTCGTTCTGCTGGGAGACGCCGCCCACACCGCGCATTTCTCCATCGGATCGGGTACCAAGCTGGCCATGGAGGACGCGCTGTCGCTGGCTGCCTGCCTGCAGGAGAACGAGTCCGTCGACAACGCGCTCGCGGAGTACGAGACCGAACGCAAAGCCGTGGTGCTGTCGACCCAACGCGCCGCTCGGGCCAGCCTCGAGTGGTTCGAGAACCTCGACCAGTACGTCGACCAGCACCCCGTCCAGTTCGCGTTCAACGTCATAACTCGAAGTCGCCGCGTCACTTACGAGAACCTGCAGTTGCGTGACCCCCAGTTCGTCGAACGCACCACAGCGTGGTTCACGGCGCAGAGTCCCGACCACAACGCCGATACGCCCCCGATGTTCCAACCCTTCACCCTGGGTGGACTCAACCTGGTTAACCGCGTTGTGGTGTCCCCGATGGACATGTATCGCGCCGTCGACGGACTGCCCAATGACTTTCATCTCGTCCACCTCGGCGGCAAGGCTCTCGGCGGGGCCGGGCTGATCATGACCGAAATGGTCTGCGTCAGCGAGTCCGGGCGCATCACCCCGGGGTGCACCGGCATCTGGTCGGACACTCAAGGCTCGGAGTGGCGTCGGTTGACGCGTTTCGTCCATGACCAGACCCCGGCCAAAATCGGCATCCAGATCGGACATTCCGGCCGCAAGGGCTCCACGCGGCTGATGTGGGACGGGATCGACCAACCTCTCGAAAAGGGCAACTGGGAGGTTGTCGCACCGTCGCCGCTTCCGTACCGCGCCGGTGTCAACCAAATCCCCCGCGAGCTAGGCGAGGCCGATCTGGAACGCATCACCGACGAGTTCGTCGACGCTGCTCGACGCGCGGATCGGGCCGAGTTCGACCTGATCGAATTACATTGTGCGCACGGTTATCTGCTCTCGTCGTTCATCTCGCCGGTGACCAACCACCGTACCGATCGCTACGGTGGGGACCTCGACGGCCGGCTCCGCTACCCCCTGGAGGTGTTCACCGCCATGCGCGCGGTGTGGCCGGCACACAAACCGATGACCGTCCGCATCTCGGCCACCGATTGGGTGGAGGGCGGTATCAGCGGGGACGACGCTGTCCGCATCGCACGGGCGTTCAAGAACGCGGGGGCGGCCGCGATCGACGTGTCCTCGGGACAGGTGGCCCCCGATGAGACGCCGGCGTTCGGGCGCTCCTACCAGACACCGTTTGCCGATAAGATCCGCAATCAGGTCGACATCCCGACCATCGCGGTGGGTGTCATCTCCTCGCACGACGACGTCAATTCCCTGCTGTTGGCCGGTCGCGCGGACTTGTGCGCACTCGGTCGGGTCCACCTTTACGACCCGAGCTGGACGTTGCACGCCGCGGTCGAGCAGGAATACGCGGGACCGGGAGCGCAGTGGCCCAAACCGTGGCGAGCGGGCCGGCGCAAACCACAGATCGGACGCAGCGACGGTCCCAAGCCGCGCCTGCAGCTGATCCGCGGCGGGCAATCCGGTACATCGCACCGCCGGTGGCAGCCGACTGCGGAGAACGATTCATGACCACCCTGAGCGCCGCGGATCGCGCCTACACCGAGCAGGTTCGCCGGTACGCCGCCCAACGACTACTTTCGCTGGTCGAGGCCGGTGAGCCTGGACGGGTAAACCGCGACCTCCTCGAGGAGATGGGGCGGTTGGGTCTGCTACGCGACCTCTTCGGCGGAAACCCCGATCAGCCGCCCACCGATGCCGCGGCGATGCGGCTGTGCCTGCTGCGGGAGAGTCTGGCCGCGGTATCCACCGAGGCCGAAACAGCATTGGCGTTGCAGGGTTTGGGCAGCTATCCCATTCTGCAATCAGGAGCACCGCAGACGGTCGAGCGATGGATACCCGGAGTCGTCGCCGGCACGACGGTCGCGGCGTTTGCGCTGACTGAGCCGGACGCGGGTTCCGACGCCGCCGCCCTGGCTCTGCGGGCCGAACCCGACCACGACGGTTGGCGACTGTCGGGGGAGAAACTGTGGATCTCCAATGCGCCCGACGCCGACGTCTACACCGTGTTCGCGCGCACCACCCCCGGTGCGGGGGCCCGGGGCGTTACCGCCTTCGCCGTCGCGGGCGCCGCCAGGGGGCTTTCGGGACACCCGATGGAACTGCTCGCTCCACACGCCATCGGCCGTCTGCACTTTGACGGGGTGCACGTCGGTCCTGGCGACGTTCTGGGCACGGTCGACGCCGGGTTCAAAGTGGCGATGCGCACGCTGGATCTCTTCCGTCCCAGTGTCGGTGCGTTCGCCGTGGGGATGGCGCAGGCAGCTCTCGACGCTACCTTGGGTCACGTCAAGGCCAGAAACGTCTACGGTGGCCCGCTGGCCGACCAACAGGCCGTTGCGCACAAGCTGGCAGACCTGGCGACCAGGTTGCAGGCTGCCCGGCTCCTGGTCTACAGCGCGGCACGCACCTACGACGACGGCGCCGCCCGTGGTGAGATCACCCGCTCGGCGGCGATGGCCAAACTTTTCGCCACCGAAGCTGCACAGGAGATCGTCGATCAAGCAGTGCAACTGCACGGCGCAGTCGCCCTGCAGCGTGGGCATCTGCTGGAACACCTATATCGCGACGTGCGGGCGCCCCGGATCTACGAAGGCGCTTCGGAAGTCCAGCGCACCATCATTGCACGCCAACTGTTGAACGAAGGGACTCGTCCATGACCCGTTTTCGAGCGTCGGTGCCGCTGACCACCGACTGGAAACATTTCGACTTCAGCGTCGAGGGCCCTGTGGCCACGGTGACTCTGAGCCGCCCCGACAAGTTCAACCCGCTGACGTTCGAATCCTATGCCGATTTGCGGGATCTGCTCGCCGAGCTTCCCCACCACGGCGATATCAAGGTGCTGGTCATCCAAGGCCGCGGGCGGGCCTTCTGCGGTGGCGGCGACGTCAACGAGATCATCGGCGAGCTGATCAAGATGAAGCCCGGCGAGCTGATGGGGTTCACCAAGATGACCGGAGAGGTCATCGCCGCGATGCGGCAGTGCCTGATCCCGATCATCGTCAAGGTTCACGGGATGGCCGCCGGCGCCGGCGCCGTGATCGCCCTGGCCGCCGATTTCCGCGTCGTCGGGCGGTCCGGTCGGTTCGCGTTCCTGTTCACCAAGGTCGGTCTCTCCGGCGGCGACATGGGCGCGGCCTACCTGCTTCCGCGGGTGGTGGGCCTGGGCCGGGCGACTTCATTGCTGATGCTGGGTGACACGATCGACGCCGACACCGCCGACCGCTACGGTCTGGCCTCGATGGTCGTCGACGACGCCGCAATCGACGACGCCGTGCAGACCCTGGCCGGCCGTATTGCCACCGGGCCGACATTGGCACTGGCCCAAACGAAATCACTGCTGACCCGCGAACTGGACATGCCCATGTCCGCAGCAATGGAACTCGACGCTATGACTCAAGCGCTGCTGATGACCACCGAGGATCACGCCGAGTTCCACGCGGCGTTCAACGACCGGCGCCAACCGGAATGGAGGGGGCATTGATGAATGCGGTTGACTTTCTGCAGATCGACGATCTGCTGGGCCAAGATGAATGCCAAATCGCGGCGGCAGTCCGTGATTACGCCCAATCTGAACTGGCGCCTCACATCTCCGATTGGTATGAGCACGGCAGCATTCCGCGCGACGTCGCCCTGGGGCTGGGTAAGCTCGGTCTGCTCGGCATGCATCTGCAGGGATACGGATGTGCCGGCACCAGCGCAACCGCCTACGGGTTGGCCTGCCGCGAACTCGAGGCCGTCGATTCTGGTCTGCGGAGCCTGGTATCGGTGCAGGGTTCGTTGGCGATGTTCGCCATTCACCACTGGGGTTCCGAAGAGCACCGCCGAGAATGGTTGCCGCGTATGGCCTCCGGCGACGCGATCGGGTGCTTCGGGCTGACTGAAGCCGACGCGGGCAGCGATCCGGGGTCCATGCGGACCCGCGCCCGTCGCGACCGCCAAGACTGGGTGCTTAACGGGACCAAGATGTGGATCACCAACGGAACGATCGCCGACGTCGCCGTGGTGTGGGCGCAAACCGACGACGGTATACGCGGATTCGTCGTCCCCACTGACACCCCGGGTTTCTCCGCCTGGGACATCAAACGGAAACTCTCACTGCGGGCCTCGGTCACCGCCGAGTTGTCGCTCGACGATGTGCGCCTGCCCGCGTCAGCGCTGTTGCCGGAAGCCGCGGGACTCAAGGGCCCGCTGTCGTGTCTGAATGAAGCCCGCTACGGGATCGTCTGGGGAGCCGTCGGGGCTGCCCGCGCATGCTTCAGCGAGGCGCTGGAATACACGTTGACCCGCCAGCAGTTTGGGAAGCCGTTGGCGGCCTTCCAGCTGACTCAACGCAAACTTGCCGACATGTCGGTCACGCTGACCAATGCTGCCCTGACCGCGGTGCAACTCGGCAGACTCAAGGACGCAGGCACCATCACCCCCGAACACGTCAGTCACGGCAAGCTGGCCAACGTGCGCGCCGCCCTGGACATCGCTCGTACCTCGCGGGGGATGCTCGGTGCGGCCGGAATCACGTTGGACCACTCGGTAATGCGCCACATGAACAACCTTGAAACGGTCGCGACGTATGAAGGAACCGAGGAGATGCACGCGTTAAGCATCGGCCGCAAGCTCACCGGCATCCACGCCTTCCGTTGACCCGCGGTTCGGTGCCTCAGCGGGAGGGCTTGGTCGCGGTGCCGTGGATCATCCGCATCGCGTGACGTTGCGCCAGGGGCGCGAGGGTCCGATGCAGCGCGTCGAACAACTCCCCGGCGGCCTCGCCGTTCCAGGCGGGGGGCAGAACCGCCAACGGCAGGCCCGGATCACGGTACGGCAGTTGCCGCCACTGCGTGATCATGGGCACGTAGACGCAGAACGCCTCATGCGGAGTGAGCGTGCCTTCAGTGCAATAGTGCAACGCCGGCCGGAAGCGCTGCAGAAAGTCTGCGTAGAGCGCGGCCAGTTCATCGAGGTCCCACCATTCGGTCACCTTGGTGCGCAGGTCACCGAATGCGAGGTAATCGCTGGTGAAGATATCGACGTAATGATGCAGATCTCGACGTTGAAGGGCATGACGGGTCTCGGCCGCCAGGTTGCCCGGCGCCAGCCACACCCCAGACGCGGCAGTGCCGAAGCCCAGACGTGTCAGATTGGCCCTCAGTGCGTGGCGCTTGTCGCGTTCGGCCTCGGGCACTGAGAAGACGACGAGGACCCAGCCGTCCTCCACGGTCGCGCGCCGCCGTTCAAAGATCCTGACGTCACCTTCGGCGAGCACGTCAAGGGTCGACGCCGACGCCGAATAGCCCGCTGCACCGCCGCGGCGTTCGCCCAGCAGAATATCGCGCCGCTTCATCCGCGAGATCGACGATCGCGTCGCCTGACCGTCCCCGCCCAGGTCGGCGCTCATCGCCACGAGCGAGGCCACCGATAGCCAGTTGCCCTCGGCACGCGCATACAGGCCGAACAACGAGACGATGAGCTGGGCCAGTCGGGTGTCGCGACCTTCACCGGCACGCGGTGGCTGTTGAGAAGTCGTAACCGTCATGTAACCAAGGTACCTCTCTCATACCGAAGAATTGACGACCGTTGAGGTTCCACGATGATCGCCTTCGGCTCGCGGCCGCTCTCGGTCGAATGCGCCCGTGGGTCAACGACATTTACCCACACACCGCAGCGTCGGGACGGCGGCCGTACATCGGCTGCTCGTATACGCGGGACCGAAACCGCAATGTGTGTCCCACAATATTTATGTTGCGCTGTTGACGAACGTCACTAAATCGTGTCATTGTCGGACCGTGTTTCGACGGACTGTCAGGCACTCAGCACCTGTGATGGAGGATCACCCATGAGGTCGCCACTTGGTTCGCTCGGCTTAAGCGTTGCTTGTGCTGCCGTGGCACTGCTGTCGGCGTGCGGCGCCAGCAACTCGCCGGCGCCGGACAGGGCCGCGACGGAGAGCTTCTCCTGCGATGACCCCACGAGTGCCAGCTCCACGACGACGGTGTCTGTGGCGGCGCTACCACTGACGACATCGGGCGCTCTCTACATGGGGATCAACGACGGCACCTTCGAGAAGTACGGCCTTGATGTGAATATCCAGCCCGTCGCTGACATTGCTGCGGCGATGGCATCTGTGCAGGGCGGTACGAGCAACTTCGCATTCGCACCGACGATCTCGCTCTTCGCCGCACATGCGAACGGAGCCCCGCTGAAGATGGTTGCACCGTTCGCAGGCATCGCCCCCGGGTATTACGACAAGATGAAAGCTGGCGAGCCGGGGTGGGAGACCGAAGCCGCGGCGCTGGTAACCAAAACTGACAGCGGATTGGACCGCCCCGGCGATCTCGGCGGCCATACCATCGGCCTGATCGACGTCAAGGGTCAGTCAGAGTTGGCGACTCGTGCTGTGATCGACGACAACGGCGGCGACTCGGACACCGTCAAGTTCCTGAACATGCCCCTTGCGGATGGGCTGAATGCATTCCTTGCCGGCAAGGTCGACGCCATCTACACCACTGATCCGTTCCTCGGCCGCGCTGTCGAGGCCGGTGCGCAGGTCATTTCATGGGTCGGGGTGGAGGCACTGCGCCAGGGCCTGAACTCCTCGATGGTTGCTTCGGAGTCGTACGTCGCCGAAAACCCGGGTACGGTTTCGCGTTTCAACTGTGCCATGCGTGAGTCGAACGTCAATGCCAACGCCAACCACGACGGCGTGCGGCGGGCAATCGCGCAGGCGCAGGACGTTCCGTTCAGCACGTTCGAGAACGCGAACATCGCCTACTTCTACTCGTGCGCGCCCACGGGTGACCTCGAGAACTTCCAGAACCTGATGCTCAAGTACGACCTTCTCTCCGAGAAGACCGAAGTGGAGGACCTACTCATCCCGGAAGCTCTCTGCAAGGAACCGGACCTGAGCAACTATCGCCCTAACTCGTAGGCAGGTTGAGCCAGTGTTCATGCTCAAGTCGAAGTCCCGAGGTCAGCTGCCCAATTTCCGGCCTGCAGTGCTCGGTATATGTGGGATTGGGGTTTGGCTTCTGGTCTGGCAGTACTTCGTGGCTGTCGGTCCGCTCCGCAACACCGCAGGACTCGCGACGGCGTCGGAGGCAATCCACACCGCAGCACGTTTGTCCGCTGACCGAACTTTTTGGCAGACCGTCGGTGAAACCCTCGTGATGGCCGCTCTCGGAACAGTCGTCGCCCTGGTGGTCGGTGCAGCGCTCGGCCTCGCAATGGGTCTCAAACCGTCCATCTCGGCCGCGTTCGATCCTCTAGTACAGGTGCTCAAGCCGATACCGCCGGTCGTAGTCTTGCCGCTGGCACTTCTGGCTCTCGGTCCCACCCGTGATCTCGGCGTGCTCCTTGCGTCGATCGCCGCACTGTGGCCGATCCTCATTCAGGTGCAGGCTGGAGCGCGCGATGTTGATCCGGTTGCGCTCGACACCGCACGCGCGCTTCGCTTAAGCGCTGCCAGGACGCAGTTTTCGGTAGTAGTGCCAAGTATCCTTCCCTACCTGCTTTCCGGCCTGCGCATCGGATCGGCCACGGCGCTGATGATGTCAGTGGGGGTTGGCTTGCTGGCGGGATCTCCTGGCCTTGGCCGTCTCATCCTGATCGCTCAGCAAAGTGGTCAAGGTTCAACCGTCTTCGCTGGGACGCTCTGCGCGGGCGCGCTGGGTGTGCTGCTCACCATTGTGCTGGCTGTAACGCAGCGCATCGTCACCCGCGACAACTGGGGACGAGGGACACAGCCATGAAGCTGGTTTCGCGAGCGGTCCTCGGTCTGGTACTTCCCTGCGTGCTGTGCTCCCTGTACATCATTTACACGTCGAGCTCGCCGAACCCGTTCTTTCCGCCACCCGGGAAGATCTGGACGAGATTCCAGGACACATGGTTGTTCGCGCACTTCGCAACGGATGTGGTGCCCAGCCTCAGAAACCTTGTGGTCGGCTTCTCTGTAGCCGCCGCGACGGGGGTGACGCTCGGCCTGGCCCTCGGTCGCGTGACCTGGCTTCAGCAACTCCTTATGCCGCTGGTGCACTTCTTCCGATCCACCCCGCCGATCATGCTCATCCCACCCCTGGTGCTCATCATCGGTACGGGCGACGCATCGAAGGTCGCCATCATCGTCGTGGGCTCGCTGTTCCCGATCTTGATTGCTTCCCTGGACGGCGTTCGCAACGTCGACCCCATGCTCACCGATGTGGCGCGTGGACTGAAAATCAGCCGCGTTCATGCTATTACGCATATCTACGGACCGGCTGCTGGGCCCGCGATATTCGGCGGGCTCGAGACGGGTCTACAGATTTCCGTGGTGCTGATGGTGGCCAGCGAGATGATCGCGGCAACACACGGCATTGGCTACCTGACAATGCAGGCGCAGGCGACCTTCGACGCTGTGGGTGTGTGGTCAGGCATCGTGCTGCTGTCCGTCATCGGGTTTCTGATCGCCGCGCTTTTCAAAGCCACCCGGGCTCGCATCCTGGCCTGGCACATCGAAATGAGTCGTGTTGCACGCGACCGATAGGAGCTGGGGATGACTGCGTCCATCCAAGACACTATTCACCGTCTACGCGTCGACGACGTGAGCAAGTCCTACGGCGGCGGATCCAAGCGCGTTGACGTGCTTGCGGACATCTCCGTCGATATCCTCGACGGAGAATTGCTTTGCATCGTGGGGCCGTCCGGGGCCGGGAAGACGACACTCCTGCGATGCCTCACCGGTCTCATGCCTCCGACCGCGGGCTCCGTCTCCCTTGATGGCGAACAACTCCGAGGACCCGACGGGCGCATTTCAATTGTTTTTCAGGACTACACCCGGTCGCTGTTCCCATGGATGACAGTCTCGAGAAACATCGAGCTTCCTCTGCGGGCGCGAGGAGTGCAGCGGCAGCTCAGGCGGCAACAGATCACCCGCGTACTGAATGACGTCGGCCTCGCCGGGGCGGAAAAGAAATACCCATGGCAACTGTCCGGTGGTATGCAACAACGCGTCGCTATCGCTCGCGCGCTCGTCACTGACCCCGAAGTGCTGGTGATGGACGAACCTTTCGCATCCGTAGATGCTCAAACACGCCTCGAACTGGAGGATCTCACCCTCGCGCTCAAACGAGATCAGGGCGTCACGGTCGTGGTGGTCACCCACGACATCGACGAGGCGGTCTACATGTCGGATCGAGTTGTCGTACTGTCGAAGAATCCCGCGTCTGTCCAGGAAATCGTGTCAACCGAGTTCGGTCCCGAACGAAACCAGTTCGAAACCAGGGAGAATCCGAGGTTCGGCGAGCTGCGATCGCACATTCTCGGCCTCATCAGAACTACTCAGCTCAAAGTCGACTGACTCCACGTCGGCGAAGCCGAATATGGCACGCTCGAAAGGATTTTCACAATGATCAGCAGAAGCGACTCGATACGCAGGCTCCTGGCCGGCGATGTCGGCCTTGGCACCTTCGTGGGTATCGGCAGCCCGGCGGCAGTCGAGATCCTTGCGCGGCGTGGGTTCGATCCGGTATGCATCGACTCCGAGCACACCGCGCTCAGCCCTGACCTCATCGAGAACATGATCAGGGCTGCCGACGCATTCGGTGCGGCAGCACTCGTGCGGGTGCCGGGCATCGGACCGGAGATCGGACGTGCGCTGGATTCGGGAGCACTCGGCGTGGTTGTTCCCCGCATCGAAACCGCAGAGCAGGCTCGAGCGTGTGTCGATCTGGTGCGCTATCCGCCCGACGGGCAGCGCGGTGCGGGTCCAGGTCGGAGCACCGCGTTCGGAAAGGACATTGGCACCTCCATCGGCGAGGCGAACTCGTCGGTTGCCCTGATCGTTCAGGTGGAGACCGAACTGGGTCTGAAGAACGCATACGACATCGCCAGTGTCGACGGTGTCGACATTGTCTTCGTCGGACCGGGCGACCTTGCGGTGTCCATGGGTATCACCATGGGTTCGGAGAGGCACACCGCGGCGGTGGCCGAAATCCTCGGCGAGGTCAAGCGCGCAGGTAAGCTCAGCGGGACCTTCTCTCTGACCGGGCACGACCTGCCGCGCTGGCGGGAACTCGGGGCGACGTTCTTCCTGCTCAGCGGCGACGTCTCGTTTCTCGGTGAGTACGCAGAGGCGGAACGCACACGCGCCCTCGGGATTCTCGTTGATTGAACTCCGGTCCCGTTGTCCAGCATCGAAAGTGAGAACACCATGACGAAGATGATCGATCAGGAAGACGGCGTCGGAATCGCCGGGTTGATCGCGGCCGGCGAGGTGTCGGCGGCTGAAGTGCTGGAGGAGGCCATCGAGCGCATCGAGAAACTGAACCCGCACTTCAACGCCGTGGTGCATAAGGCGTACGACGACGCGCGGAAGCTGGCGCGCGATGTCGCTCCCGCGAGCAGCGCCCTTGCGGGAGTGCCATTTGTCGCGAAAGATCTTGCTCTTGACTGGGCGGGGATGCCGACCACCAATTCATGCTCGTTCTATGCCGGTCCCGTCGCCTCGTCTGATTCTGAGATCGCACGGCGTGTCAAGGCCGCCGGCATCATTCCGGTCGGAAAGTCGAACGTCCCGGAAAACGGTTGGTGTTACTCAACCGAGCCCGTTTTCCACGGTCCGACATTGAATCCTTGGGACGAGGCTCTCGTGCCCGGCGGTTCGAGCGGCGGTTCGGCTGTTGCGGTTGCTACGCACATGGTTCCGATCGGCGACGCGAGCGATCTCGGCGGTTCGATCCGCGTTCCCGCCGCAATCAACGGACTCGTCGGTCTCAAGATCTCCCGCGGACGCACGACGTTGGGTCCCGGAGTTGTCGATCTCTGGTCCGGATCGGCAGTGTTCAACTGCGTCACCCGGACCGTGCGCGATACGGCGGCCTACCTCGATGTGGCCGGTGGCGCACTTCCCGGGGAGCCGTATGCGCTGGCAATGCCCGGTGTATCTTTTCTCGAGAGCGCGGCAATCCCGCGGGACCGCTTGCGTATTGGCGTCATGCTCACACGTCCGGACGGCGAGGCAGTGGATTCGGAGGTCCGCGCCGCCGTCGAGGCAGCAGCGGCGCTGTGCGCGACCCTCGGCCACGAGATCGTGGACTTCAATTTGCGCTACGACTGGTCCGATATCAGGGAGTTTTTCGTTCGTATTTCGGCTGTGACGGCAACGATGATGTTCGAGGGCGCCGGCCAGGCGATGGGGCGTCAAGTCACGTCTGCAGATGTCGAGCCCGTGACGTGGCAGATGATCGAGCTCGGCCGTCAGTTCAGCGCGGTCGACTACGCCCTCGACACCGAAAAGTTGCGGCAGGTGGGCCGGCAGCTCATCGTGGACCAACTGTCGTTCGACGCGGTGATCACCCCGGTCATGCCCGTCACCGGCCGGCCTCTCGGGTGGTACGACATGTCATCCAGTCTCGACAGCTATCACGACCGGCTCCTCGCGGACATGCAGTTCATGGTGCCGTTCAACATGGCCGGGCAGCCGGCAATCAGTCTGCCGCTCGGGTCGACATCCGCAGGGTTGCCGCTGGGCGTGCAGTTCGTCGGTGGGATGGGCGACGAAGCCTTACTCCTCTCGCTCGCAATGCAACTCGAGCAAGCCGCACCTTGGAAAGATCGGATGGTGCCGCCGGTGTTGCGGGAAGTCCCAAGTGCGAACACACGGTAACGCGGCCCGAAGCTGCCGCACAATGTCCCCACCTGGGTTTGGCAGGCCGGGGTGGCGCCGTTGTCGAGTGCGATAGTCTGCCAGTTCACTGCTTAATCGAACAGCCGGTAGTACTCGTCCGAGTCGATAACTGCGGCCGTGGATTGAGCCAGTACAACGAGTGTGGCCTGATGGACCCGTTCAGCAGACATGGCGCCAAATCCGAGGTCCGGATGGTCGTAGGTGCCGGTCGCGTCAGCGACAACGGCCGTCCGGAAGTTCCGAAACATGGCGTCGCGCGCTGTGGCGTGCACGCAGTCCTCGGTGGTGACGCCCGTGACCACTACGTCTGTCACCCCGAGACCACGGAGGATCATGTCCAATTCTGTTGCGTAGAAGGCGCTATACCGATGCTTTCGAAGGAGCCGGTCGCTGGGCAACGCGTCGACCTCAGCGTAGATTTCAGCGCCCGGTGTTCCATCGATGAGCGCGGCACGCTCGGCGATCGGCGGGTACAGGTCCGCAAACAGGCCCATATCTGAGCCATCTTCGTGGTGGACGTGGGCCGTGAAGATGACCGGAATCTGTTTGTCTCGCGAGAATCGGACCATCCCGTTCAGAGTGGGAATCATCTCTCGCCCGGCGCGCGTTTCCAATGGTGCGCCGGGCGCGAGGAAGTCGTGCTGCATGTCGATAACCAGTAGGGCCGTGTGTCGGGGGTTCAGCTTGTCGATGCGATAGCCCATGGCCACTTTCTCCTTCGCGATTTCCAGGCAATATGTATCACGCTTTTGCGACGATCGTCAACTATGCGCATAATGCTGGAACTGGCCCGAAAGGCGTGGCCGGGGCTACTCACGTTCAGTGCGATGTCAGCGATTGGCGAACGATTCCTGCTACGGACTTGGCCAGCGTGCCGGGAATATCCACACCACTGCTCAGGAACCTTCGTACGGCGGCATATGGGAGGTCGACTACAACCAATGCGATCTCCATGCCAGACAGATTGGTACACGCCTTAAGCCGTCGGACAAGTCCGCGAATCGCGTTGTCCCAGCGTTCATTCTCGGCGTCTCGATTGGTACGCGCCTCCACCGGCCAGGCCTGGATATCGAACTGTGCGCACCCGGTCATTAGAACAGCGGCATCACCCGGGTGGGCCTGACACCATTCGACCGTGAACCCGGCTAGCGCCACCGCGGCATCAACAGGGTCGTTCTCGAAAAGCGGGTAGGCCGGACCGTGATACCGGTCGATAGTGCGATTCCACAGCGCAGCGAGCAGCGCGGGTCGGTCGGGAAACCGGTGATAGACCGACCCACTCGGAACGTCCGCTTCCCTGATCACGCCGACCATAGTGACAGCACCGATTCCACCGGATTCAAGCAAGCGTGCGGCCGCATCAAGTATGCCGTCGGTGTCATGAAGCTTTCGCGCCATGGGGATAGACGGTACCGACGACTCTCTGTAGAGTGGCATCTCTAGAGAGAGCCATCTAGATAGATTCATTCACAGGGGCGTCCAAATATGGAGTTGACTTCCGAGCAGGTGCGGTCGATGGCACCATATGTCGCAACGCTGGGCGTGGAGTTCAACCAGATCGCCGCACAGGCTGTCGTTGCTCGATTGCCGGAGGATCAATCCCTGTCGACTGTCGGTGGCGGATTGCACGGCGGTGCCATCATGGGCTTGGCTGATGTCTGCGCGGCGGTCTTCGCGAGTGCGAACGGACCGCACGGCGCGATTCCAGTGACTGTCGACTCGACTACCCACTTCGTGCAGGCATTGCGCGGGGACGCTGAGGCATCGGCCACTGCTGTGGCCGTCGGGCCCCGGCGTGTGGTGGTTCAGGTCACGGTCAGCGACGCCAACGGCGAGTTGTGCGCGGTGGTCGTACAGACCGTGTTGATGCGGACGGCAGCCTAAAGATGCAGAGCCTTGTCGTTACCGGCGCCCGCAAACTGCAGTGGCAAGACGTCGCCGAGCCTCAGTTGAAAGCTGACCATGACGTAACCGTGCGTCCGATCGTATCGTCGACCTGCGATTTGGATCGCCGCATCGTCGCGGGTCAATCTTCATTTCAGCCGCCGTTCGCGATTGGCCACGAAGCGGTAGCCGAGATCGTATCGGTGGGTGACGATCCGGGAGATCTGAGACCTGGTGACCTGGTTATCGTCCCATGGCACATCAGCTGCGGCCGCTGCCCAAGCTGTGTGGGCGGGTTTTCCGGGGCATGCGAGAACGTTCCGCATCTCGCGTCGTTCGGCGCGCCCGCCGGTGGGCAATGGGGTGGACTTTTCGACGAACTGGTGCGGGTGCCGTGGGCGCGGTTCAACCTCGTCGCCGTGCCAGACACGGTTGATCCGGGAGCCTGTCAAGTTGTTTGTGTAAGTAGTTGTGCTGGTTGGGTTAGAGGTAGGGGTTGATTCGTTCGGGGTAGGCCAGGGCGAGTTGGGCGAGGGCTTGTTTCCAGTTCGTGGTGACCTGGCCTTCGACGAGGCGTCCTTCGGCGGTGCGTTTCGTGCCTCG
>NZ_JBSFPX010000042.1:0-41394 GCF_053588415.1 Mycobacterium sp. NPDC003449 | reverse complement strand
GCCTGCGCAGCGAGCCCCAGTCCCGGCCCCAGTCGTCGGACAGATAGGTGGGCATGACATGGGCCCGCAACATCACGTCGGTGATGCCAAGCAAGCCGCCGTTGCGGCCCTCCTGCCAGGTGTCGGGGTTCTGCAGCTTGGCCGGATAGTCCGGTGAGATCCGGTATTTCGGCACTTCCGTGACCCCGTTGGCGTGCAGCATCGGGTGCTGGCAGGGAAACACCAGGCCGACCATCCAGTCGAGCAGCACCGGCTGCGTCAAACCCAGGTACTCCTGCAGTGAGCGCAGCTCGGGCACCCGGGGTGGTGTGACCGCGACCCAATCCCCGAGCGCCAGTGAGCGGTCGTCGGCCACGATCCGGACGTACGCCGCGTCGGCGGGAATCGCGGTGCGGGGGAATCGCAGTGAACGCCAGGACGGTTGGGGCCCGATGTCCATCGGGGACACCCGGCCGCTGGGCTGGGGCCCGCCGCCGGGGCCGGTCGTGCCGTACTCGAGCGCGACGGTCTGCGCCTCGGTGTGTCCGGACAGCACACTCTCGCCGGTGATGGTGCCCGCGGCGGTGACGACGACGAGCGGGTGCGCCCTGTCGGCCGGGGGCAGCCGGTACCAGGCCGAGGTCAAGGTGCTGGTCTGTTGTGGCCCGGCGGTATAGCTGCCGGCCATGGGGACCCGGGCCGGATCGAGACCGTAGGGGAGAACCGAAGGGGACTGCCAGTCGTAGTCGGTCCCCGGCTGGGCGGTGGACTGCCAGACCGCCTCGGCCAGTGTGTGTTCGGGTACACCACCCGGGGTGAAGCCCACCGGATCGGTGCCGCCCAACGGGCCGAGCGGGCCGTAGCCGCCCGGCTCGGGTGTCAGGAATCCGGCGTTGGCGTCGGGTTCGACGAGCACATCGTCGGCTAGGCCACATCCGCCGGTGAGTTCGCGCAGATTGGCCCAGCCGTTGGAGTAGGTGGGGTACTGGCGCACCACCCCGATGGCCATCGACCCGGCGAAGACGACGACCATGAAACCGGCCGCGATGGGAACCGGTGCGGCGGTGAACAACCGGACCGTCCTGGGTTCGGGCCGGGCACCGCGGGTGACGTGCAGCCAGCCGGTGTAGGCGGCCGTGAGCAGGCACAGACCGAAGAACACGCCGCTGACGGTGACCGGGCCAAGGTGCGGGGTGCTGTCGTTGAACGGCGCGCCATAGCTGGACACGTACCACCAGCCGTTGGTGGAGGCGAAACACAAAGCGACAACGAACAGTACGACGGAAAGAAACGCCATGCGGTTACGTGGTGAGCGCAGCACGGTCGGCCCCAGCAGCACCGTGGCCAGTGCGGCCATCGCCGCGCCGACCGCGGCGAACAGCCCGAAGTGGTGGATCCACTTGGTCGGGGTGAAGGTGAGCAGGAAGATGGTGCCGAAGATGATGCCCATCAGCCGCCACGCCGGACCCTTGGCGATACCGGGAATTCGCTTGCGCCGCAGGAACACCAGCATCGACGGGAACAGGCACGCCATGGTGATCAGGATCCCGAACCGCCGGGACAGCGCGCCGACCCCGCCTACCGAGCCATGGTGAGTGAATTCGACCGCAACGCACGCCATCTGCACGAGGTCGCGGCGGGCAACGCGGCCCGCATCGCCGAGGTCGACCACGGCAGCGACCGCTGGTTCCTGTTCAACTATTTTCATTGCGACAACGCCGAAACCGTGTACGACGTGTGGGAGTACACCGCGGGCTGGTTCCAGCGCCACACCTCGTTGCCAGACTCGATCCTGTTGCGCCCCCAACCGGGCGAGCCGGTCGACTACAGCGTGGTGAACCACGCCAGCTGGCCCACCCTGCGGGTTTTCCTGCCCAGCTTGTTGTTCCGGCGCACCTTCCGCTCGTTCGTGCTGGCCAACTTCAAAGCGAACGACGTTGCGGCCCAGCCGATCATCTACCGCCGTGCGGCGACCGCGACCGGTTCGTCGCCCGCCCGGCGGTGACGGTCGCTGAACCGGATCAGGCCCCGAGCCATCAGTGGAGCCGCGAACAGCATCAGCAGCACCCGGACCACCTGGGCGGCGATGATGAACGTGACGTTGGACCCGGTCTCGACCGCGGTGGCCAGCACGGCGTACACGCCGCCCGGGCTGGTGGCGAGGTAGCCCTCCAGTTGAGTCATCCCGGTGACATCGGCCAGCAGGACACCAAGGCCCGCGGTCGCCACCCCGAGCACCACGATGAGCACCAACGCCAACGGCAGGATGCGGGCGATGGCACGCATCGATTCGCGGGTGAACGCCACCCCGGCCTGCCAGCCGATCACCATGTAGCCGGCCTGCACCAGTAGATCCGGAACGGTCAGGCCGAACGACAACCCGGTCAGTTGCAGCACGACGGTCAGGGCCAGCGGCCCGAGCAGCCCGGCGCCGGGCAGTCGGATCAGCTTGCCGCCCACGGCGCCGACGGCGACCAGAACGGCCAGCATGACCAGGCTCAGGTACCAGGGCGCGGATTCGGTTCGGACGGGTGCCGCCGCGGGGTGGGAGCGGTCGGCATGAAAGACCAACGTGACGACGAGCGGGATGGTCCCGGTGACCAGCGCCACCCGCAGGTACTGGATGACGGAGACGACGCGATCGTCGCCGCCGAGTTCGCGGGCGATCGCCACCAGACCCGATGCGCCCCCGGCGACCAGCGCGAGCGAACCGGTGAGCGGTGTGACATCGCGATGCAGCCCCAGCAACGCACCGGCAATGACACTGAGCAGCAGGGTGCCCACGGCGACCCCGAGCACGATCAGCCAGTCCCCGTGCAGCGCGTCGACCGCGTCCTGGTGAACCATGGTGCCGATGTAGACACCGAGCACCCCCTGGGCCACCGCGCCCGCACCGCGCGGCACCCGCTCGGGGGCCATCGATACCAGCGCCAACACGATGCCCACCGCGAGGGCGGCGAACAGGGCCGCGGACGGGACGCCCACCAGGTTCAACGGGATGGTGACGGCGACGGTTGCCGCCAACAGCAGAACCCAGCGCAAGACGCGTCGCATCCGACCTCCCATTCGCCCGATATTCTAAGTGCCAACTTGTTAAATACCCACATCAGCACGTTATGAGCTTGATGACACCAGCTAATTACCAAGGTATAACTTGGTTATGGGAGCAGGGCTATGAAAGCGACGTCCGCCACCGAGCTGCGCGAGTCGATGATGGCGGTGACCCGTCAGATGCGGCGGCACCGGCCCGATCACGGCCTGACCCTGAGCCAGATGGAGATCCTCGGCGAGGTCAGCCGCACCCCGAACACGACGCCCGCCGAGCTCGGCACGCGCCTGCATGTGCGGGTGCAATCCCTCACCGACAGCATCAACGAACTGCTCGGCCGCGGGCTCATCGCCCGGCGCCCCGACGACAACGACCGCCGCCGCCAGCTGATCGACATCACCCCCGCCGGCGCCGACCTGTTGCGGGCCGATCGCGCCGAACGCGACGCGTGGCTGCACGCGACCATGCGTGAGAACCTGACCGATCTGGAGTTCGATCTGCTCATGCTGGTCGCCCCGGTCCTGCACAAGCTCGCTTACTCCGAGGCCGGGGCGAGCACACTGGCCTCATGACGTCGATCGCGACCGAGGCTCAGGACTGGATCACCCACGACCCCGACCCGCACACCGCGGCCGAACTGACCGCCTGCACTCCCGACGACCTGGAGCGGCGGTTCAGCCATCCGCTGACCTTCGGCACCGCGGGGCTGCGCGGCCCGCTCCGCGGCGGGCCGGACGGCATGAACCTGGCCGTGGTGCTGCGCACCACCTGGGCGGTCGCCCAGGTACTCAAGGACCGGTGTCTGGGCGGTTCGCCCGTCGTCGTCGGCCGCGACGCCCGGCACAAGTCCGACGAGTTCGCCCTGGCCGCCGCCGAAGTCCTTGCCGCCGAAGGATTCCAGGTGCTGTTGATGCTGGCCGCGGTGCCGACCCCGGTGATCGCGTTCGCGGTGCGCCACATGCCCGCCGAAGCCGGGATCCAGATCACCGCATCGCACAATCCACGCACCGACAACGGCTACAAGGTGTTCCTCGCCGGTGGTGTGCAGATCATCTCCCCCACCGACCGCGAGATCGAGGCCGCGATGGCCCGCGCCCCTCATGCCGACGAAATCCCCAGGGCCGCAGTGCAGACCGGCGGGCTGGCGCAGATCGGGAGCTACCTGGACCGGGCCGCCAAGGTGCGCCGCGCCACCGGGTCGGTGCGGGTGGCGGTGACCCCGCTGCACGGCGTCGGCGGCGAGTACGTCCTGGACGCACTCGCGATGGCCGGATTCGACGATGTGCACGTGGTCGAGTCGCAGTTCGTCCCCGACCCGGATTTCCCGACAGTCGGATTCCCCAACCCCGAGGAGCCCGGCGCGGTCGACGCGCTGCTGGACCTGGCCGCCGACGTGGATGCCGAGGTGGCGATCGCACTGGACCCCGATGCCGACCGGTGCGCGGTCGGCATCCCCACCCCGGATGGTTGGCGCATGCTGTCCGGCGACGAAACCGGTTGGCTGCTGGGCGATTACATCCTGTCGCAGCTGGAGCCCGGCCCGGTCAGCGAGGCCACCGTGGTGGCCAGCACCGTGGTGTCCTCGCGCATGCTGGCCGCGATCGCCGCCGCGCACGGCGCCCACCACGCCGAGACGCTCACCGGGTTCAAATGGCTGGCCCGCGCCGCCGCTCCCGGCACCACCCTGGTCTACGCCTACGAGGAGGCGATCGGGCACTGCGTCGACCCGGCCGCCGTCCGCGACAAGGACGGCATCTCCGCGGCGGTCCTGGCCTGCGATCTGATTGCCGCGCTGCGTGATCAGGGCCGCACCGGGTCCGATGCGCTCGACGATCTGGCCCGGGTCCACGGTGTGCACGTCACCCGCGCGGTGTCGCGCCCCGTCGAGGATGCCGCTGCCGCGATGGCCCGGCTCCGGTCGGCCCCGCCGGAGGAACTGGCCGGGGTCGCCGTCACCGCCGACGACCTGCTTCAGCGCCGCGGTCAACAACGCACCGACGCATTGATCTTCGCGGGCGACGCGGGCGACGACACCACCATCCGGGTGGTGGTCCGCCCGTCCGGAACCGAACCGAAACTCAAGTCCTACATCGAGGTCCGGTGCGCACCGACCGACGACGTGGACGCGGCGAGGGGCCGGGCCAGGGCGGTCGCCGAGCGGCTCGCCGCCGCCGCGGACCGCTGGTAGCGCCCGGTCGCCTCAACGCGGCCCGAACTGCCGGTCCCCCGCATCGCCGAGACCCGGCACGATGTAGGCGATCTCGTTCAGACCCTCGTCGACGGTCGCGGTGATCAGCCGCATATCCGGGGCGGCGCGCTCCAGTGCGGCGATGCCCTCCGGCGCGCAGACCACACACACCGCGGTGATGTCGACGGCGTTGCGGGCCTTGAGCAGTCCGATGGTGTGCGCCATCGATCCGCCGGTGGCCAGCATCGGATCCAGCACGAACACCGACCGGGTGCTGAGATCGTCGGGCAGCGACGCCAGATAGGGCGTGGGTTGGTGGGTCTGCTCGTCGCGGGCGACGCCGACGAAACCCACCTGCGCCTCGGGGATGAGGGCATGCGCCTGATCGACCATCCCCAGCCCGGCCCGCAGCACCGGCACCAGCAGCGGTGGGTTGGCCAGCCGGGAACCGGTCGTGGTGGTCAGCGGTGTGCGCACCGAAATCCGGTCCGATGCGGCATCACGGGTGGCCTCGTAGATCAGCATCAGGGTCAGGTCGCGCAGCGCGGCCCGGAATCCGGCGTTGTCGGTGCGCTCATCGCGCAGCGTGGTCAGCCGCGCGGCGGCCAGTGGGTGGTCGACGACGCGTACATCCATCCGCCGACCTTAACCGGTCGGGGACGCACCGCACGCCCGCAAGCCTCGCTTAGAAGCCCGCCGCGTCGCGCATCCAGTCCTCGAACTGGGTTTCGAACACGATCGCGCCTTCGCCGGGCAGCAGCATCCGTTCGGACAGTTCGGCACCCCAGTACCTGGCGGCGGGGTCGGCGAGCACCGTGCGCGGATCACCGGCGTGGCGCAGGGCGGTGCGGATCAGTTCGTCGAGGCCGTAGCGCCTGGGGCCCGCGACCTCGGTGATGCCGTTCGTCGGCGCCCCGACCGCCGCGATCGTCACCGCCTCGGCGACATCGGCGGCCGCCATCGGCTGGATGAATGCCGGGGACAGCCGCACCGTTTCGCCATCGGTCGCCGAGGCCGCGATGCTGTTGACGAATTCGAAGAACTGGGTGGCCCGGACCAACGAGTACGGGGCCCGAGACTCCCGGATCAGCTTCTCCTGCGCCAGCTTCGCCTTGAAGTAACCGCTCTCCACGGCCAGCCGATCGGTCCCGACAACCGACAGCGCGACGTGGTGGCCGACCCCGGCCCGCTCCTCGGCGGCCAGCACATTGGTGGTCGAGGTGGTGAAGAACTCCAGCACCGCGTCGTCGGCGAAGGACGGCGAGTTCGACACGTCGACCACCACGTCGGCGCCGGCGAGAACCTCCGCCAACCCGTCACCGGTGATGGTGTTCACCCCGGTCTGCGGTGCCGCGACCACGGCACGGTGGCCGTGCTCGGTCAGCCCTTGCACCACCTTCGACCCGATCAGCCCGGTGCCCCCGATGACCACAACCCGCATGACGAACCCTTTCTGGCGACGGCGGAGCAGCCGACGGTCGGCTGCACCGCGGCTCCTACCCGACCCAACGGATCCGGGCACCGGAATTCATCCGGATGCATCCGGGCCGTGCGCGGCGTTTGACCCGACGTGGCAACGAATGATCCCGCACGACAGATCTCGACCTCGGTGCTCGTCATCGGCACCGGCGGATCGGGTCTGCGTGCCGCAATCGAACTCGCCGAACGGGGCATCGACGTCCTCGCGGTCGGCAAGCGACCGAAGTCCGACGCGCACACCACCCTGGCCGCGGGCGGTATCAACGCCGCGCTCGCCACCATGGACCCGGAGGACAGCTGGCACCAGCATGCCGCCGACACCCTGACCGAGAGCTATCTGCTCGCCGATCCGGTGACCGTACAGACCGTGACCGAACAGGCTGCGGACTCCATCGCCGACCTCGAGCGCTGGGGCATGGCGTTCGCCCGGGAGACCGACGGGCGGATCTCCCAGCGGTTCTTCGGGGCGCACACCTTCCGCCGCACCGCGTTCGCCGGCGACTACACCGGCCTGGAGCTGCAGCGCACGCTCGTCGGCCGGGCTCAGCAGCTCGCCGTCCCGGTGCTCGAATCGGTCTACATCACCCGATTGCTGGTCCGCGACAACGTGGTGTTCGGCGCGTACGGTTTCGATCTGCGCGACGGCACCCGGTTCCTCATCCATGCCGATGCGGTGATCCTGGCCGCGGGCGGGCACACCCGGATCTGGCGGCACACCTCATCGCGACGCGACGAGAACACCGGCGATTCCTTTCGTCTCGCGGTCGAGGCCGGCGGCCGGATCCGTGATCCCGAGCTGGTCCAATTCCATCCGTCCGGCCTGCTGGAACCCGAAGACGCTGCCGGAACACTGGTTTCGGAGGCCGCGCGCGGGGAGGGCGGCATCCTGCGCAACAGCCTCGGTGAACGGTTCATGGAACGCTACGATCCCGAACGGATGGAGCTGTCCACCCGGGACCGGGTGGCGCTGGCGGCGTTCACCGAGATCCGGGAGGGCCGCGGAACCCCGAGGGGCGGGGTGTGGCTCGACGTATCGCACCTGCCGAGGACCCAGATCATGCAACGGCTGCCCCGGGTCTACCAGACACTAATGGAATTACAGCTGCTCGACATCACCACGACGCCGATCGAGATCGCGCCGACCGCCCACTATTCGATGGGTGGGGTCTGGGTGCGCGCCGAGGACCACCGAACCGATGTGCAGGGGTTGTATGCGATCGGCGAGGCGGCCAGCGGGCTGCACGGCGCCAACCGGCTCGGCGGCAACTCGCTGATCGAGCTGCTGGTGTACGGCAAGATCGTCGGCCACGCCGCGGCCACCTACTCCTCGCACCTGACCGCCCAGCAACGTTGCCCCGCAGCGGTATCGGATGCGCGCGACGAGATCGACGCGACGCTGTCGCTGCGCGGCACCCAAACCGTGCGCTATCTGCAGCGAGCCGTGCGCAACCTGATGACCAAACACGCCGGGGTGATCCGCGACGAGGCCGGGCTGCGGGCCGGCCTGACCGAACTAGACGATGTCGAAGCTCAGTTGACCGATATGAGTGTGCATCCCGATATCGCCGGGTTCCAGGACCTGGCCCATGCGTTCGACCTCAAGTCCTCGATCATGGCCGCCCGCGCCACGCTCGAAGCCGCCATGGAACGCCGCGAAACCCGGGGCTGCCACAATCGCTCGGACTATCCCGAGCAGGACGAGTCGCTACAGGTCAATATGGTGTGGTCGGGGCCGGGCCGGCTGGAGCGGGAGAAGATTCCTCCCATCCCGCAGGAGATCTCGGCCCATATGCGCGCGGTCTCATCGCACGGCAAACTGGTCGAGTAGCAGAGCACTGACGTCACAGCGGGTCCGCGGTGCCGATATGGGTGAGCTTGTCCGGACTGACCACCCACAGCACCCGGTCCAGTCCCGTGGCCGAGGCGGTGCCCGTGATGAACGCCATGACGGCGTCGTCACGGCTCACCAGCACCGCGGCCTGACCGTTCGCGGTGATCCAGCGCAGCGTCGTACCGGGCCAGAACCGCGGCCGGAACGCGCGGACGACTCTGGCCACCCGCTCGCGGCCCAGCAACGGGATGGTCGTGGCGTTGCGGGCACCGTTGCCGTCGGTGTAGCTGATCACGTCGGCGGCCAGCACCGCCTCCAGTCCGGCCAGGTCACCGTGCTGGGCGGCCGCCACGAACGCCTCCAGCAGGCGCCGGCGTTCGGCCTCGTCCACCCGGGCGGCGCGTTGGGCCGTCAGATGTCTGCGGGCCCGGCTGACGAGTTGGCGCGCATTGGTCTCCGACACCGCAATCGCCTGCGCGATCAGCTCATACGGGTACTCGAACGCCTCACGCAGGATGTAGGCGGCCCGCTCGGGCGCCGCGAGCCGCTCCAGGAGCATCAGGGTGGCCAGCTCGAGCGCGGCGCCCCGCTCGGCCCCCAACGCCGGATCACCGGCGGTGTCGACGGGCTCGGGAATCCATGGGCCGATGTAGGTTTCGCGGCGGGCGCGGGCCGACTGCAATGCGTTCAGACAGATCCGGGTGGCGACGGTGACCAGGAACGCCACCGGGTCGCGCACCGCGGCCCGGTCGGCGGTCTGCCACCGCAACCAGGTGTCCTGCACGACGTCCTCGGCCTCGGCGACACCGCCCAGCATCCGGTAGGCGATGCCGAACAACTGCGGGCGGACCCGGGCGAACACCGCTGCGGCATCGGAGAGCCCGGCGGCATCGGAACTGTCGTCGGGGGCAGCCATCCGCAAAGTCAAGCACACCGGCCGCGGCCGCCGTCGCGGTGCGGTGACACAGCCCACAGGGCCCGGCTGTCACAGACTTCCCGGCTGCCCGGTCTATCTGACAGGGGGATGGCGATACGACGGATGAGGAGCGGATGTCGATGAGTCCACGGCGACTGCATGGACGCGCGGCGGAATGCCGCAGGCTGCGCCGGTTGGCCGACGACGTCGGCTCGGGAAGCAGCCGGGTTCTGGTGCTGTGCGGTGCGGCCGGCGTCGGCAAGACCGCGTTGCTGGACTACCTGGTCGACCACCTGGGGACCGCCCCGCGGCAGGCCCACCCGCAGGGGTTTGACATCCGGCGGGTCACCGGCGCCCGGTCCGACCTGGATCTGGCCTACGCGGGCCTACAGCAGCTGTGCGAACCGCTGCCGGCTCACGTGGCGAGTCTGCCTGTCCCGCAGCGTGATGCGCTGAACACCGCATTCGGCATGGACACCGGGCCCGCACCGGAGCGTTTCCTGGTCGGTCTGGCCGCGCTGAACCTGATCAAAGCGGCATCGGCGGAGCGCCCGCTGCTGTGCATCGTCGATGACGCCGATCGCCTCGACCGGGTGTCGGTGCGCACCCTGGCCTTCGTGGCACGACGGTTGACAACCGAGCCCGTGGCCATGGTGTTCGCGGTGCGCGAGGATCCCGAGCGTGCGCTGGCCGGTCTGGCCCAGCTGGCGGTGACCCCGCTGGCCGATCGCGATGCCGGCGAGTTCCTGGATTCCAATATGTTCGGCCGGCTCGACCCGCGGGTGCGGGACCGGATCGTGGCCGAGGCCCGCGGCAACCCGCGCGCCATCCGGGAGGTGCTGGCCACTCTCGAATCCTCCGACTGCGGCGGCGGATTCCCCGACCCGCGGCCCCGCCCGCACCCCGAGTCCGTCGAACAGGACCTGGCCCGTGTCCTCGCGCAGCTCCCCGAGCCTACCCGCAGGCTCGTGATCACCGCGGCGGCCGATCCGACCGGCGACCCCACCCTGTTGCTGCGGGCCGCCGCCCGGCTCGGGATCGGATCGGACGCGCTGGCCCCGGCCGAGGCCGCGGGCCTGATCGAGATCGGTCCCCGGGTCCGGTTCCGTCACCCGCTGCTGCGCGTGGTCGCCTACCGCGCGGCGGGTTCCGGTGAACGCCGTCGGGTCCACGGCGCGCTCGCCGACGCCACCGATCCGGCCCTCGACCCCGCCCGCTGGGCCTGGCACGCGGCGCATGCGACGGCCGGGCCCGACGACGTCGTCGCGGCCGAGTTGGAGACCTCGACCGGACGGGCGCGCCGAACCGGCGGTACGCTCGCGGCCGCCGCGTTCCTGGAGCGGGCCGCGCTGCTCAGCTCCGATCCGTCGCGGCGCAGCTCGCGCGCGCTGGCGGCGGCCCACGCGAAGTGGGATGCGGGCGCACCGTCGGCGGCCTACGAACTGCTCGACATGGCCGAGCTGGGCGTGCTGAGCGAGCTGCGACGGGCCAAGGCGGTGCGGCTGCGGGCCCGGGTCGACTTCGGCCGTAGCCGTGGCGGCGATTCCCGGGCTCCGGTCCTCGGCGAGATCGCGGCAGATCTGCTCGACGCCGCGCACCGGCTCGAACCACTCGACGGCCCGGTGGCTCGCGAGGCCTACCTCCAGGCCCTCGCGGTGGCGATGTTCGCCGGGCGGCTCGGCGAGACGCACATCCTCAAGGACGCCGCCGAATCGGCGCGCTCGGCCGCCGAGGATGCGGCCGACCCGAAGCCCGCCGAGCTGCTCCTCGACGGGCTCGCGAACCGGATCGCCTGCGGTCCCGCGAGCGGCCACCACGCACTGAGCGCGGCGCTGCACACGTTGACCGACCACGACTCCCGGCAGTGGTGGCTGGCCTTTCCCATCGTGCAGGAGACGGCGGTCCGGGAATGCTGGGACGACGCGGCGTGGCATCGCCTGTCCACCCACGCGGTACGGCTGGCCCACGACACCGGCACCCTCGGGGTGATGGCCCAGGCCCTGGCCTACCGCGCCGGGCTGCACGTCCATGCCGGTGAGTTCGCCGCGGCGGCGCGGCTGATCGACCGGGCCGACGAGGCCAACGCCGCCACCGAATTCCCGTCCCCGCACTATCTTTCGATAATCCTCGCCGCGTGGCGCGGGGACGCCGCCGAGGCAGGCACACTCATCGAGGAGGCCGTCGGCGACGCGGCCGCCCGCCGCGAAGGCCGGATGCTCGGAGTCACGGGCTACGCCGCCGCGGTACTCAACAACGGGCTGGGGCGCTACGAGGACGCCTTCGCCGCCGCCGCGTCCGCCTGTGCGCACGAGGATCTCGGCCTGTACGGGTGGAGCCTGGTCGAGCTGATCGAGGCCGCGACCCGCTGCGGCCACCGGGATGCCGCGGCGGAGGCGCTGCAGTTGCTGGAGGAACGCACCCGACCCTGCGCGACCGACTGGGCGCTGGCCGCCCTGGCAGGCGCGCGGGCGCTGCCGGCGAGCGGGCGGGCGGCCGAACACCTCTATGTCGAGTCGATCGAACGCTACGGCCGCACCCGCCTCGTCGTGCACCAGGCCAGGGCCCGGCTGCGGTACGGCGAGTGGCTGCGCCGGGCCAACCGGCGCGGCGATGCCCGCGTCGCACTCGGCGCGGCCTACGACGCCTTCGTCCGGATCGGCGCCAAGGCGTTCGCCGAGCGGGCCCGGCGCGAGCTCGCGGTGATCGGCGAACGGTCCCGCAAGGCACCGGTCCGGGCCGGCGACACGCTGACGGCCCAGGAGGCCCAGATCGCGCAGCTGGCCGGTACCGGCCTGACCAACCACGAGATCGGCACCGAGCTGTTCCTCAGCCCGCACACCGTGGAATGGCATCTGCGCAAGGTGTTCGTCAAGCTCGCCATCACCTCGCGCAGGCAGCTGCGCACCCGGTGAAACCGAACGCCGTAGCCGGCAGCCACCACGCACACCCGACCACGGATTCTCAAGGGTCCGCCACGGGCCCGGCGCGACCAGTCTGAGATGGCGCCCGTTTCACCTCACCCACTGCCTTGGAGATCCGAGCATGACGAAGGTCGTAGTCCGATGACCGCCGCCACGATCACACCCGCCGACGAGTCGGACGCCGAGCTGGCGGCCCGGTTCGAGCGCGACGCCATACCGCATCGCACCGCCCTGCTACGGACCGCCCGGCGGCTGACCCGCAGCGAGGGCGACGCCGAGGACCTGGTGCAGGACACCCTGATGAACGCCTATGTCGGATTCCGGCGGTTCCGGCCGGGAACCAACCTGCGGGCCTGGCTGTTTCGCATCATGCACAACCGGTGGATCAGCACGCACCGGATGCGGCAGCGCCGCCCCGACGAGTTCTGCGTCGAGGAGATCACCGACACCGATCTGCGGAGCACCGCGATCCGGTCGCCGACGGCCGGCCGGTCCGCAGAAGACATTGCCCTGGAAGCACTTCCCGACGACCAGATCCGCGCGGCGCTGTGCGAGCTGCCCGAGGGTTTCCGGCTCACCGTGTACTACGCCGACGTCCAGGGCTTCACCTACGCCCAGACCGCCGCGTTGATGGGAGTCCCGCTGGGGACGGTGATGTCGCGGATCTCGCGCGGCCGGGAACGGTTGCGGGTCTCGCTCGCCGACACCGCAAAGGCCCGCGGACTGAGCTGCGTCCAGATCGCCCAGCACGTCGCGTGACGACAACGAGCCGTCGCGACACCGAGAACAGGAGAAACGAATGGAATTGACCGGGTACCGCACGTTGGTCACCGGAGGCACCGCAGGGATCGGCCTGGCCTGCGCGCAGCTGCTGGCCCGCGAAGGCGCGGCCGTGACGGTCACCGGGCGGGATCAGGCTCGAGGCGAGGCCGCCGCGGCCGGAATCGACGGTGCGGTCCGGTTCGTGCAGACCGACCTCGCCGATGTGGCGGCCGTGAAATCGCTGGCCCGGCAGTGCGGTCCGGTGGACATTGTGGTGAACAACGCGGCCGCGTTCCCCGGCGCGCTGACCGTCGATCAGGACCTCGACTCGTTCGAGCGGACCTTCGACACCAATGTCCGGGGCACCTACTTCCTGGTCGCCGAACTGGTCGCGGGCATGCTCGAGCGGGGCCGGGGCAGCATCGTCAACGTGACCTCGATGGTGGCGTCCAAGGGCGTCGCGGGGGCTTCGGTGTACAGCGCGTCCAAGGCGGCCGTCGAATCCCTCACCCGCACCTGGGCCGCGGAATTCGGCTCCGGCGGAGTCCGGGTCAACAGCGTGGCACCGGGGCCGACCCGCACGCCGGGGGTGGCGGCGGAGTGGGGCGAGACGAACGAGGAACTGGGCCGGGCGCTGCCGCTGGGCCGCACCGCTCAGCCCGAGGAGATCGCGCAGGCCGTGTTGTTCCTGAGTTCGCCGCGGTCCAGCTTCATCACCGGGTCGACGCTGCACGCCGACGGCGGCGGCGCGGCCGTCTGACCGCGAGGGAACCGAACCGGACCGGCGGGCGTCATAACGTCATGCCCGCCAACACCCTGCGTGCCGACACCCACGCCATCCGCGCGCTCGGCGCCGCACACACCGTGCACGCCGAGGAACTCGCCGCCGTCGCGGCCGCGCTGCGAACCCTTGCGGTACCGGCCGGGCTGGGGCCGGTCGGCGACCGCTTCCTTTCGGTGTTCACCCGAGCGGTCGCCGAGCATTCGAACAGCGTTGCCGCTCTGGCCGAGGCGGCCCGTGCCGCCGGTGTCACCGCCGGGCACAGCGCGGCGGCCTATGACGCGTCCGGCCTGCGGGCCGCGGGCCTGCTGCCCCGGGTGTAGCGGTGCCGGGCGCGACGTTCGTGAGCGCGCTCGCCGCGCCCCTGCACGAACTCCGGGCGCTGGTGGGGCCCGGCTGGCCGGCCCACGATGCCCCGGTCACCGCGCTGGCCGACGCCGGGGCCGCCCTCGCCGACGTCGCGACCGCGGTCGAGCGCACCCGCACCCGGACCTCCGACGGCTGGTCCGGGGCGGCGGCGTCCACCGCGGAGGCGTTCACCGAGCACCTGGCCGCGACGGCCGCCGCCCTGGCCGATGAGGCCGGTGCATTGGGCGCGGGCGCGCGGCGGGCAGGTGCGGCGGTGGCCGCCGCGGGCGCGCGGATACAGGCCATCGTCGACGGGTTCGAGGCGCTGGCGGCCCGGTTGGAACCGCACCTCGACGAGCCCGGCGTGGCCGGGGAACTGCTGGCCGAGGCGCGGCGGTCGCTGCGGGAGGCGACCGCCGTCATCGACGAACTGCGCGCCGAACTGGACCGGCAGGAGGCCGCGATCAGCCGCCCACCCGCGGCTTCCGCGGCGCCAACGGTTCCGGCCGGGTACGCGGCGGGGCCGGGCGCGTGGACCGGCGGTTCGGGCGCGGGCGGCTCCGGTTCGGGAGTAGGCGCCTCGGCCGGCGGCGACTGGCAGAGCAGCGGCGGCGGTTGGTCCGGAGGTCACCCGGCCGGCGCCGAACCCGCCGGGTTCTCCATACCGGACGCGGCCGTGGCGCTGCGCGATCCCGCCATGTTCGGTGAAGGCGTTGCGGTGCGGCTGCCCGACGGGACTTCGGTTTTGGCCCCGAACTCCGTGGCAGCCGGCGCGGTCCGGCACGCGTTGACCCAGTTGGGCGTCCCGTACCGATGGGGCGGCACCTCCCCGGGCGTCGGGCTGGACTGCAGCGGGCTGACCCAGTGGGCCTACCACGAAGCCGGGCTGAACATTCCGCGGCTGGCTCAGGAACAGGACATCGGCGCGGCCGTCGGGGCGGACGCCCTGCGGCCGGGTGACCTGGCGGTGTGGGACGGTCACGTGGCGATGGTGGTGTCGTCCACCACGATGATCGAGGCGGGCGATCCGGTGCAGCTCTCCCCGATCCGCACCACCAACGCCGGTCAGGGTTTTCAGGGGTTCTGGCGGCCGACGGCGTGACCGGGAACGGGAGAGGACTGCGTCGGCCCCAAGGGGCCGCCGTTAGGCTGTGCCGCATGGCTGCTGACATCGTGCCGGTCCGGCTCGGGCTGACCAAGGGCGACCTCTACACATTGTGGGCCCCACGCTGGCGGGACGCCGGCGACGAATGGGAGGCCTTCCTCGGCAAGGACGAGGACCTTTTCGCCTTCGAATCGGCCGCCGACCTGGCCGCATTCGTCCGTACCAACACCGACAACGACCTCGCCGACCACCCGGCCTGGGAGAAGCTGACCACGGTGTCGGCGCACAAGCTGGATCCGGCCGAGGACCGCCACCACGATCTGATCGGTGTGCCCGAGGTGGTCGCCGACAAGCCGACCGAGGAGTCGGTGCAGGGGCTGGCCCGCACCCTGGCGATCGTGTCGTCGATCGGCTCGGTGTGCGAGCTCACCGCGATCAGCAAGTTCTTCAACGGCAACCCGGTGCTCGGGCAGGTGGGCGGCGGGCTGGAGTCTTTCACCGGCCGGGCCGGGCGTAAACGCTGGTCGGAGATCGAGGATGTGATCGGCCGCGGCTGGGACGGCGTGATCGACGCGATCGACGAGGTCATCACCGTTCCCGAGGGCCTCGATGCCGATGCGGTGAAGAAGGCCGAGGCCGAACTCGAGGAGCCTGCCCCCGAGGAGGACGAGCCCGAGGCGCTCGACGAGGATGCCGACGCCTCGGACGAGGACGAGGACGGCGAGCCCGACGAGACCGACGCCGACGACACCGGGACGGCCGAGCGGAGCGTCGGCGACGCCGCCGTGCTGGGCGGTGACGAGGACTTCTGGCTCAAGGTGGGCATCGACCCGGTGCGCATCATGACCGGCTCGGACACCGTCTATACCCTGCGCTGCTACCTCGACGACCAGCCGGTCTTCCTGGGCCGCAACGGCCGCATCAGCGTGTTCAGCTCGGAGCGTGCCCTGGCCCGCTACCTCGCCGACGAACACGACCACGACCTGTCCGATCTGGCGACCTACGACGACATCCGGACCGCGGCCACCGACGGTTCGCTGCGCGTCGACGTCTCCGAGGAGAACGTCTACGTGCTCAGCGGCATCGCCGACGATCTGGCCGACGGACCGGACGCGATCGATCGTGATCAGCTCGAGCTGGCGGTCGAACTGCTGCGCGATGTCGGCGACTACTCCGAGGACAAGACGGTCGACCGCGCGCTCGCCGCGGACAAACCGCTGGGTGCGGTGGTGGCCTACGCACTCGAGCCGGACGGCAACGACAAGCCCGGCGCACCGTATGCCAAGGCCGTCGAGCAGTGGGAGACGTTGGAGCGGTTCGTGGAGTCCCGGCTGCGTCCGGAGTAGCCCGCGATGACTTCCACCGACCCGGCCGGTCAGAACGGCGTGACCGCATCCCACACCGTCAGCGTCCCCGGCGCACGGCTGCACTACGAGGTGCGCGGGGCCGGGCCGCTGTTGATGGTGCTGGCCGCGCCGACACCCGCGGCCGAGTTGGCGCCGCTGGCCGACGCGCTGGCCGGCGACCACACCGTGGTGATCACCGATCCACGCGGCGTCGCGGGCGCAGCGATCGACGAGCAGGCCCGCGACACCACGCCCGAGCGGCAGGCCGACGACGTCGCCGCGATCCTCGACGACCTGGGGGCCGACCGTGCCCACGTGTTCGGCGCGTCCGGCGGCGCGGTCACCGCGCTGGCCCTGGCCACCCAGCATCCGCAGCGGGTGGCCACCCTCGTCGCGCACGAACCTCCGCTACTGGAACTGCTGCCCGGCGCCGCCGGTCCCTCGGCCCAGGAGGTGCGCGATGCGACGCACCTGTTCACCCACGCGTTGACGCCGAGCACCCGATACCTGCCCGACCTCGAGGCCCTGCGCTCCGCGTGGCTGCTGCTGGGGCTCGGTGAGGAATCCGGGCATCTGGTGACCCAGCGGACCACCAGCACGCTCGCCGACCACCTGGGTGTTGCGCCGGTGATGTTCCCCGGCGACCACGGCGGATTCGTCAGCGAGCCCGCGGCTTTCGCCGATACCCTGCGCGAGGTGCTGGCCCAGGTCTAGGGCCGCTCACCCAACCAGCACCGCGTACCTGGGCTTGATCACCTCGTCGATGATGGCCAGCCGTTCGTCGAACGGGATGAACGCCGACTTCATCGCGTTGATCGTGAACCGCTCCAGATCGCTCCAGCCGTAGCCGAACTCCTCGACCAGGCGGGCCATCTCCTGACTCATGGTGGTATCGCTCATCAACCGGTTGTCGGTGTTGACCGTGACCCGGAACCGCAGCCGGGCCAACCGGTCGAACGGGTGCTCGGCGATGCTGGGCGCCGCCCCGGTCTGCACATTGCTGCTCGGGCACATCTCCAACGGGATTCGTTTGTCCCGCAGGATCGATGCCAACCGGCCGAGCCGCTCGGTCCCATCGTCGAGTGCGGTGATGTCGTCGACGATGCGCACCCCGTGCCCGAGCCGGTCGGCGCCGCAGAACGCGATCGCCTCGTGGATGGACGGCAGGCCGAACGCCTCACCGGCGTGAATGGTGAAGCGCGCGTTGTTGCTCCGCATGTACTCGAACGCGTCGAGGTGACGCGACGGCGGATAGCCGGCCTCGGCCCCGGCGATGTCGAAACCGACCACCCCCTTGTCCCTGAACCGGATTGCCAGCTCGGCGATCTCACGCGACCGGGCAGCGTGGCGCATCGCGGTGACCAGGCAACGCACCACCACGGTGCGCCCCTCGGCGGTGGCAGCCTTCTCGCCGTCGGCGAACCCGGCCAACACCGCGTCGACCACCTCGTCCAGCGAAAGGCCGCCGTCGATGTGCAGTTCCGGCGCGAACCGGATCTCGGCGTACACCACGTTGTCGGCGGCCAGGTCCTCGACGCATTCGTAGGCGACCCGGTGCAGCGCCTCCGGGGTCTGCATCACGCCGACGGTGTGGGCGAACGGTTCCAGGTAACGCACCAGCGATCCGCTGTGCGCCGCGGTGCGGAAGAACGTGGCCAGCTCGTCGACCTCGGTGGCGGGCAGATCCTCGTAACCGAACTGCCCGGCCAGATCGAGCACGGTGGCCGGACGCAGGCCACCGTCGAGGTGGTCGTGCAGCAGGGCCTTCGGGGCGTGACGGATCTTTTCCAGGGTCAGCGGGGTACTCATCCCACCATCATGCGCATGTTCGGCCGGATCGGCCGGTTCATCGCCGATCTCACCGTCGGGTCCATCCCGCCCACCGGGCCTGCCCCGATTCTGCACTCGGGCAGGCGTTTGACTGTTGATCAGGCTTCCGGTCTACTGGGCGGGGCCGCAGGCGTCCTGCGGGTTCGGTCGAGACGAGGAAGCGAGGTGAGCGGCGCATGCCAGACGACAGTATCGGCGCGCATGGTTGGAACGCCCTCGCGGAAGAGGTCCGCTCGGCCTTGCGCTGATCTCGGTTCGGATGGTTGACCGCGTCGGTTGACTGTCGGGCCGTCTGGTTTGTGGGCGCGCACCCCCGGGGTTCGGGGAGGTTGCGCGATGACCATTTCAGTGTTGGTAACGGCCGCGGTGGCGCACGCTCATGCGCGCGCCGACCTCGACCGTGCCGCAAACAGCTCGAAAGATTGGGGTGTCCGCCCATGTCCGAGGTCCCGATGAGTCAGATCGATGAGGCCGACCGTGATGCGGTGACCAGAGCGATCGAACGGGTAATGGCCGACGATCTCGATCTGACCGTGCTGACGTCGGCGGTGCGGCCGCTGACCACCGCGCAGGTCGTCGATGTGTTGGAACGCCTGGATTCCAAGCGGCGCGCCGTGCTGTATCGGCTGCTGGCCAAGGACCGGGCCCTGGAGGTGTTCGAGAATCTCGACGCGAGCCTGCAGGGCGATCTCGTGGTGGCCCTCAAGGACGACGATGTCGCGGCGCTGTTCGCCGAGCTGGACCCCGACGATCGGGTGGAACTCCTCGACGAACTGCCCGCCACGGTGGCGCGCAGGCTGCTGCAGGGGCTGCCGGCCCACGAGCGGGATCTCACCGCACCGATCCTGGGTTACCCGCAGGGCTCGATCGGCCGACGGATGAGCCCGGAGTTCGTCGCCGTCCGCCCGGAAATGTCGAACGAGGAGGCACTGAGCCGGATCACCGCACGGCTCGCGGACGCCGAAACCGTTTACACCACGCCGGTCACCGACGCCCAGCGGATACTGGTGGGCATCGCCAGCCTGCGTGATCTGATGAAAGCATCACCAGGAACTACGGTCGGTGAGCTGATGCAGCGGCCGTACAGCGTGCGGGCCACCGACGACGCCGAAGAATCCGCCCGCCGCTGCGCCGACCTCAAACTGCTCGCACTGCCGGTGGTCGACAACGAGAGCCGACTGGTGGGCATCCTCACGGTCGACGATGCCTTGGCGATCTTGGAGAACGCCGAGTCCGAGGACCAGGCCCGCATCGGTGGTTCCGAACCGCTGCGCCGGCCGTACCTCACGGCGCCGGTCGCCGGCCTGGTGCGCTCGCGGGTGGTCTGGCTGCTGGTGCTCGCCATCGGCGCGACCCTGACCGTCCAGGTGCTCGAGGTCTTCGAAGCCACGCTGGAACAGGTGGTCACACTCGCGTTGTTCGTGCCGCTGCTGATCGGCACCGGAGGCAACACCGGCAACCAGGCCGCCACCACCGTCACACGGGCTCTGGCCCTGGGTGACGTGGTACCGCGCGATCTGGGCAAGGTGCTGTTCCGGGAGTTCCGGGTGGGGTTGTCGCTGGGTGTGCTGCTCGGCTCGGCCGCGTTCGTGGTGACCACCGTGATCTATGGTCGCGACATCGGCGCGGTGATCGGGCTGACCTTCGTGAGTCTGTGCACCATGGCTGCCACGGTGGGCGGCGCCATGCCACTGCTGGCTCGTGCCATCCGCGCCGACCCCGCGGTGTTCTCCAACCCGTTCATCTCGACCTTCGTCGACGCGACCGGATTGCTGATCTACTTCGTCATCGCCAAGATCGTGCTGGGTATTTGAGCCGGACAGCCGGGGCCGTGCGCGGCGATCGTGCGAAGGCCGTTCGGCGATAAACGGGTCGATTCGGTGGTGGTGGGGCTGGAACCGCGGGTGGTGGCATACGCCGGCCATGCGCTGCAGTTCATCGAATCCACCGATGTGGACAGCTGGCTCGATGCCATCGCCAAGCTCTACGCCACATAGTGATCCACTCACGGGCGCGGCGTGCCACCGCCGCTCACAGACCCAGGGCAACCGAAAAACGTGCTATGACCTGCGATCTAAGAAGTGTCTCTACCTTTACCGAGACGCTGATAATCTCATCCGGCGAGGGAGATACGGAGAACGTGCTTCCAGACATCGGGGCGGCCGGTGCCAGAGAGCGCTAGAGGGGGAAGCAGCAATGGGGTATGTCCGGCCGTCGGATCATGGTGCGGGATCCGCCGACGAGGGGGGCTGAGAAGCGCACCCAGCGTCCCTGGGACTCGTCGCCTCCCAGTAGAACGCGTGCACAGTCGGCCCCGATTCAGCGAGCCCCCGATGCCTACACCCCCCACCACGCGGTGCGAAATCGTCCCGAGGGGCCGCCTGTTCACAGCCACGGGGGCGTTACGGAGGAGATACCGACTGTCGGCGCCCGCGCGAAACACTCGACGCCGAAAGCGATTCCAAGCGACTTTCCGCCTGTCGTCTACTTGCCGTGTGCCGAGGCGGTCGATGACCCGAATTCTGCGCCGATTGACATGCGTCAGACTCAGGACGGACGGCACTACTCGCGTACTCCGCTCTCGACCGGCTGCACGCTTGCTGTGGAGATGACCAGGCATGGATTGTGATGCCGACCGCCGGCCTCGGCCAGTTGCAGAATGCCCACCCATTCCAACTGTTGCTGCTCGACGTGGTGATTCCACTTGACCAGCGGCGGAGCCAGAAATGACACTGCACGTCGACCCCGATGCACTCGACAAGATTTCGCAATCGATGACGAGCGCCGGCATCAACCTCGACAGCGCGAGCGCCTCAGCGCCGACGTCAGTTGATGGTGGATATGGCACACCGGCGATTCTGGGAATCCTGGCGAAACTGGTCGACAACACCGGTCAGCTCGTCGTTGCTGTGAAGGCGGTCGGTGACGCCGTTGCCACGGCTAGCACCAGCTATCGCAATCAGGATGAAGTGGGGGCCGAGGCAGTGAAGAAGGCAATGGGGACAGGATGATTGCGTGTCGATCGATACCAAAGTAGAGGGCAACCCTGCCGCTGTCCGCTCGACAGCGGAATGGCTTCGGTCGACCCTGGCGACCAAAATTTCTTCGACCGTGGATCAGATTCACAGCGCGCGAACTACCGCCACCGGCGACTGGCAGGGCGATGCCGGGGATGCCTTCGTCGCGAGGATGACGAACGGGGCAACGAAGGCCGACGGCTTGGACGCAGCCGCTGTCGACGGTGCACGGGCGATCGACGACTTCGCGGCGGACCTCCAACGAGCACAATCAGAAATGCAATCGGTCCGCGACAAGGCAGCCAGCGCCGGATTGACCGTTGATGGTTTCATCATTCAAGATCCCGCCCCCGTTACTCAAGAGAAGATCAACGCTTATGCGACCGCACTCGACGGAGCGACCGCGGCACGGGAGATCGAGAAATTTGCCGCCGACACGCTGAAGAATGCCTGGGCGGATATTTCGAGCAAGTGGTTCTTTGTGGTGGCCGACCTGATCAACGGTGCGGCAGGCGCGTTGGTTGCCGTGCACGTCTCTACGTTGTTGGAGCATTCCAAATTCATGGCCGACGAATCGGCGAAGTTTCTGGACTTGGCGAAGTCAGCGCCCCCGGGCACACCCGCCGCCCAGATCTATCGGGACTTCGATCAATCTCGGGTATTTGCCAACACAGCCGACGATGCAGCGAAGGCGGCGGCGAGCGCCGAAGCAAAAGCGGGTCCGATTGGTCTCAAGGTCGGCGGGGCGCTGGCGGTGGGCGGCATTGCCTACGACATCGCCAACGGCAAAGATGTCGACCAAGCCATCGTGTCCGGCGGCGCCGGTTTCGGCGCTTCAGTTCTCGCGGGAACACTGACTGGCGCGGCAATCGGTAGCGCGATTCCGGTACCAGGCGTGGGAACGGCGGCTGGCGCCGTGGTCGGTGCCGCAGTCGGGATATTCACCTCTGGTGCGGTCGATTCGTTGTATCAGAACGGGATCGGCAGCGTCGGTCAGGCGATCAGTGACGGAGCCGCGGCGGTCAGCAACACCGGAAAGGCCATCGGAGGCCTAGCAGAGGACGCATGGGATGCAATCTTCTGAGCATCGAGACGTGCCCGAGAAATGGGCGGAAACACGAGGCAGCATCCGGTTCTACCTCACCGTCACGACACTGATCATATTCGCGCTGTTCTCAACCCTGTTCGGAATCGTTGTCGCACAAGCGGGCAACTTGATTGCTCTCAGATACTTTCTGCTTTTCGCGCTGATGCTGGTTCTAATAGCCGCATTCCCAGCAGTCGCTCGATGCCGGCGCGTTGGCCTGCCGGCAGCGGTCCGGACGGTGGAGCGGGACGGCATTTCGGGAACCGAAATCCGTTACTCGACCTGGCAGTTCACGATCCTCGTCGCATTGATGGCATGCTTCGCAATCTTTTGCTCTATGGGTGCTGTCGAGATATACATCCATCAGGACGAGGGGTTTCCCGGCGGTTCGGTGCTGTTCGGGGCATTCGGCGTGATATTCGCGTCCTTCGTCGCTGCCGTAGCGTTCGGCCGTATCCACCGTGGTGGCGTCACACTATCGACGCAGGGAATTGTGCAACGCGGATGGAGCTTCGAATCACGACTGGACTGGTCGGGTGTTGCGGGTGTGACACCCGCATTCAACGGCTACCCGGCCATCCTGGTGATCGGATACAGGAATATCGTCTGGGACCGCCGGTACACGACACGCTTCTGGCGTATCGATCGCCTTCCGCCGGTACCGATGATCCAATTCGACTGCCGACAGTTCAACGTCGACCCCTACGTCCTGTTCAACTACGTGCGAGCCTACATCGACAACCCGGAACTGCGTGCCGAACTCGGCACCGATGCGGCACTCACTCGAGCCCGGCAATCACCTGTCGCGTGATGCCCCGCCACCTACCCGACCCGGTCGATGACGACCGGGCCAAGTTCGGGCGCCCGGTCCGACACGGAATACGCTCCGTCGAGTTCGGCGAGCGCGGCCGGTAACCGCTCCGGGGTATCGGTGTACAGGGTGAACACGTCCGCACCGGCCGTCACCGGCTCGCCCGGCCCGCGGTGGATCCGCACGCCTGCCCCGAGCTGAACCGGCTCGCCGGGCTGCGCGCGCCCGGCGCCCAGCCGCCACGCCGCCATCGCCACACCCATCGCATCGATATCGCCCATCACCCCGTCGCTCGGTGCGGTGACGGTCTCGGAGGCAGCGCCGAGCGGCAACGGCCGGTCGAGGTCCCCGCCCTGGGCGGAGACCAGGGCACGGAACCGGTCCATCGCCGACCCGTCGCGCAGCGTGTCGGCCGGATCGACCCCGTCGATCCCGGCGGCCCCGAGCATCTCGGAGGCCAGCGCCAGGGTCAGCTCCACCACATCGGCGGGACCACCGCCGGCCAGCACCTCCAGTGATTCGGCGACCTCGACCGCATTGCCGACCGTGCGTCCCAGCGGGCGGTTCATATCGGTCAACAATGCGCGGGTCGGCACCCCGTAGGCGTTGCCGAGCCCGACCATGGTGCGGGCCAACTCGCGGGATTCGTCCTCGGTCTTGAGAAACGCCCCGCGCCCCACCTTGACGTCGAGCACCAGTGCGCGGGCTCCCTCGGCGAGCTTCTTGCTCATGATCGAGCTGGCGATCAGCGGCATCGAGTCGACGGTGGAGGTGATATCGCGCAGCGCGTAGAGCTTGCGGTCGGCGGGCGCCAGGTCACCGGCGGCGAAGATTGCCGCACCGACGTCGGAAAGCTGTTGGCGGATCCGGTCTTTGGACAGCTCGGCGGTGAAACCCGGAATGGCTTCCAGCTTGTCGAGGGTGCCGCCGGTGTGCCCGAGCCCGCGCCCGGACGCCTGCGGGACGGCCGCGCCGCAGGCCATCACCACTGGCAGCAGCGGAATGGTGATTTTGTCCCCCACCCCGCCGGTCGAATGTTTGTCGACCAGGGCGAGCGGCCTGCCGTCCCGGTGCAGATCGGTGAAGTCGAACCGGTCCCCGGAGTTCACCATCGCGGCGGTCCAACGGGTGGTCTCGGCCGGGGTCATCCCGCGCAGGAAGATCGCCATCAGCAGCGCCGACATCTGTTCGTCGGCGACCCGGCCGTGGGTGTAGGCGTCGATCACCCAGTCGATGGCCGCATCGGACAGCGCGCCGCCGTCACGTTTGGTCCGGATGATGGTGGGCGCGTCGAGATGCGCCCTGGCGCTTGAATTGTCGATGACGCAACCCTACTTTCCCGGTTCGGCGATGACGCCGGCGAGCAGCACCCGCAGCGCCCATTCGAAATCGTCGTCCTGCGGCGGCGCGCCCTGTAGATGGCCGAACGGGTGCCGGCTGACCAGATGGCCGATCAGCAGCCGCCACAGCGCACGATAGGCCCGGTGGGCGGCCCGCTCCTCGAGTCCGATCTCGCGGAGCAGCGTCACGCACCGGTCGGTCACCGGCTGCGCCGTGGACACCGTGTGCTCGCCGTCCGCGATGATCTGCGCCCCCCAGGGGTGGGCGACCAGGTAGTCGCGCATCGCCAGCCACTGCGAGACCAGGCGGTCGGCCGGGCCGCCCGCCACGTCGACCAGCGGATAGCCGGCCGCGAGGTCCTCGGCCAGCAGCCCGATCAGCTGCCCGCGGTCGGTGATGTGGCGGTACAGCGACGCCGGGCCGGTGCCGAGTTCGCGCGCGATCCGCCGGCAGGTCACCTCGGCGAGGCCTTCGTCATCGGCGATCCGCCACGCGGTCGCGGTGATCGACGCCCTGCTCAGCACCTGCCGGGCCGCATCGCCGGTCACGGACACCCCACTGCGAACACTGTTCGCGCTAGGCTTGCCCCGCGCGCTGCGAACACCGTTCGCACGGTGCGGCACCCGACCCGACGGAGGAGATCAGTGGACGTCATCGCCAGCCAGCATGCCCGATCCGCCGGCACCCGTCACCGCCCGGCACACGTGTTGGCCGCGGTGTCGGCGGTCGTCATCTCCTACGGACTGATGCAGACCATGCTGGTACCGACGATCGGCACCCTGCAGCGCGACCTGCACACCAGCACCACCGCCGCGTCCTGGGCCGTGCTGTCGGCCATGCTGCTGGCCAGCGCGGTGGTCACGCCGCTCGCCGGCCGGCTGGGTGACCGCTACGGGAAGCGCCGGGTGCTGCTCTGGATGCTGACGGTCTACCTGCTCGGCACGTTGGGCGCGATCGCCGCTCCGAACATCGGCACGCTCATCGCCTGCCGCGCCGTACAGGGGGTCGGGCTGACGCTGGTGCCGTTGTCCTTCGCGGTCATCAGGTACGCCCTGCCCGCCGATCGGGTGCATTTCGGTCTCGCGCTGACCTCCGGTCTGGTGACCGGTACGGCCGGGCTCGGCCTGCTGGTCGGCGGTCTGGTCGTCGATCACGGCTCATGGCGCTGGCTTTTCGCGATCGGCGCCGGGCTGGTCGTCATCGCGCTGGCGCTCACGCTGCGCTGGATTCCGGAGGCCCCCGAACGCCACCCCGGCCGGCTCGACCTACCGGGCAGTGCGTTGATGGCGGCGGGGCTGATCGCGGCGCTGCTCGCGATCACCCAGGCGCCGGCCTGGGGCTGGACATCACCTTCCGTACTCGGGCTTTTCGGCGCGACCCTGGCCTGCCTGGCGGCCTTCGCCGCGGTGGAACACCGGGTCGCCCACCCCGTCGTGGACCCGGCGCTGATTACCGAAAGGCCGCTCGCGGCAGCACACCTCGGCGCTCTCCTGCTCGGCGTCAATCAATTCGCCGTCTACGTCCTGGTGCCGAAACTGGCCGTGCTTCCCGCCGGAGGTGGCGCCGGGTTCGGATTGTCGGTCACCGGGGCCGCCCTGGTCCTGCTGCCCGGCACGCTGCTGACGGTCCCGGCGAGCTGGGCGGCGACGCGGCTCGAACGCCCGATCCGCGAGGTCGAGACCGAGCCGACCGCCGCAGTACGCGGCCCGCTGATCGCCGGTCTGGCCGTCGCGGCGGCGGGCACGGCGGCACTCGCCCTCGCCCACGGCGGCATCTGGCAGGTGGTGCTGAACTACGGCATCGCGAGTATCGGCTGGGGACTGGCGATGGCGTCGCTGCCGCGGATGGTGAACGCCGCCTGCCCACCCACCCAGAGCGGAAGCGCCAACGGCATCAACACCGTGGCGCGCACCGTCGGCGGAGCGGTGGGCGGCCAGCTCGCCGCGGCCCTACTCGTCGGTAACACCGTGACGAGGACCGAACTCCCGTCCGGCGCCGCCTTCGCGACGGCCTTCGCCGTGGCCGCCCTGGTCGCCGCGGCGGGAGCCGCGCTGCTGCCGCTGCCGGCCTTCGGCACCCGCCGGAGTCGTTGAACCGCTTGACGTTACCGCCGGTTCAGGTCATCGGGACCGAAGGCGTCGGGCAGCAGGTCGCGTAACGGTCGCGGTCCGTGCGGATGGTCGATGAGAAGGTCGGGTCCGCCGTGCTCCCACAGCACCTGCCTGCACCGCCCGCACGGCATCAGCGGGCCGCCGTCGGGCCCCACACACGCCAGCGCCACGAGCCGGCCACCACCCCCGGAATGCAGGGCGCAGACCACAGCACACTCGGCACAGAGACCTAGGCCATATGAGACATTCTCCACATTGCATCCGGCCACTATCCGGGAATCATCGACCAGCGCCGCGGCACCGACCGGAAATCCCGAATACGGCGCATAGGCCCCGGTAGATACCTCAATAGCCTTGCTACGCAAGGTATTCCAGTCAATTTCCGCGGCCATTACGCCACCGCCGTTCCGCTTCTGAATGCATTCCGTAAATTCAATTGCCGACCCATGCGGCAGATTAGGCAAGCCTAACTTCGATCAGATCGGCCCGCCAATCCGCTCCACCGTAGTTCGTTCGGTACTACAAATGGGTTTAGAGTCGCCCCGAGGTTTGGGGCTAGTCGACAGACCGGCCCCGAATGTCCACCGATGGCGTTGGAGGGACCGATGAGTACGCAGACGGAGGTACCGGCTCCGCAGCCCAGGAAAACACGCCGGCGCACCTTGTATAAGGGTGATCCGGGAATGTGGTCCTGGGTGCTGCACCGGATTACCGGGGCCACGATCTTCTTTTTCCTTTTCGTCCACGTCCTCGACACGGCCCTGGTGCGGGTGAGCCCCCAGGCCTACAACGAGGTCATCGAGACCTATAAGACGCCGATCGTCGGCCTGATGGAGATCGGCCTGGTCGCGGCGGTGCTGTTCCACGCACTCAACGGCATCCGCGTCATCCTCATCGATTTCTGGCAGCAGGGCCCGCGCTATCAGCGGCTCATGCTGGCCATCGTCGTCGGCGTCTTCGCCGTCGTCCTCATCGCATCACTGGGGGTCTTGGGCATGCACATGGCGGAGCGGTTCCTGTGAGCGCGCCAGGAGCAGGCGAATCCCGGCTCGGCCGGCCGGCGCCGGTGCTCGAGCGCGAACACGACCGGCCGGCCGCACTCGATCATCCGCGGGCCCCGCGGCGACCACGGGGCATTCCGTACTTCGAGAAGTACGCCTGGCTGTTCATGCGGTTCTCCGGTGTGGCGCTGGTCTTTCTCGCTCTGGGCCACCTGTTCATCATGCTGATGTGGCAGGACGGCGTGTACCGGATCGACTTCAACTACGTGGCCGCACGCTGGGCCTCGCCGTTCTGGCAGATCTGGGACATGGCCCTGCTGTGGTTGGCAAATATCCACGGCGCCAACGGTATGCGCACCATCATCGGTGACTACGCCCGCAAGAACACCACCAAGTTCTGGCTGAACGCGGTGCTGCTGCTGGCCACCGGATTCACGTTGGTGCTGGGCAGTTACGTGCTGGTCACCTTCGACGCGAACATCTCATAAGGGACCCAAGATGATTCAGGAACATCGCTACGACGTCGTCATCGTCGGTGCCGGCGGAGCCGGCATGCGCGCCGCGGTCGAGGCCGGGCCCCGGGCCCGCACCGCGGTGCTGACCAAGCTCTACCCGACGCGTTCGCACACCGGCGCGGCCCAGGGCGGTATGTGCGCCGCGCTGGCCAACGTCGAAGAGGACAACTGGGAGTGGCACACCTTCGACACCGTCAAGGGCGGCGACTATCTCGCCGACCAGGACGCCGTCGAGATCATGGCCAAGGAGGCCATCGACGCGGTGCTCGACCTGGAGAAGATGGGCATGCCGTTCAACCGGACGCCCGAGGGCCGTATCGATCAGCGCCGGTTCGGCGGCCACACCCGCGATCACGGTAAGGCCCCGGTGCGCCGGGCCTGCTACGCCGCCGACCGCACCGGCCACATGATCCTGCAGACGCTGTACCAGAACTGCGTCAAACACGACGTCGAGTTCTTCAACGAGTTCTACGCGCTCGACATCGCGCTGACCGACACCCCGGCCGGGCCGGTCGCCACCGGCGTCATCGCCTACGAGCTCGCCTCCGGGGACATCCACATCTTCCACGCCAAGGCGGTGGTGTTCGCCACCGGCGGGTCGGGCCGGATGTACAAGACCACCTCCAACGCCCACACGCTGACCGGTGACGGCCTCGGCATCGTCTTCCGCAAGGGACTTCCCTTGGAGGACATGGAGTTCCACCAGTTCCACCCGACCGGCCTGGCCGGCCTGGGCATCCTGATCTCCGAGGCGGTGCGCGGTGAGGGCGGCCGCCTGCTCAACGGCGAGGGCGAACGGTTCATGGAGCGTTACGCCCCGACGATCGTCGACCTGGCGCCCCGCGACATCGTCGCCCGCTCCATGGTGCTGGAGGTGCTCGAAGGCCGCGGCGCCGGACCGAACAAGGACTACGTCTACATCGACGTGCGTCACCTCGGCGAGGACGTCCTGGAAGCCAAGCTGCCCGACATCACCGAGTTCGCCCGGACCTACCTGGGGGTGGACCCGGTCAAGGAACTGGTGCCGGTCTACCCGACCTGCCACTACGTGATGGGCGGCATCCCCACCACGGTGCACGGCCAGGTGCTGCGCGACAACACCAACGTCATCCCCGGCCTGTACGCCGCGGGCGAGTGCGCATGCGTCTCGGTGCACGGCGCCAACCGGCTCGGCACCAACTCGCTGCTGGACATCAACGTGTTCGGCCGTCGCGCCGGTATCGCGGCCGCCGAGTACGCGCACAACCACAACTTCGTCGACCTGCCGGACAACCCGGCCGACATGGTGGTCGGTTGGGTCGGCGACATCCTCTCCGAGCACGGCAATGAGCGCGTCGCCGACATCCGGACCGCGCTGCAGCAGTCCATGGACAACAACGCCGCGGTGTTCCGCACCGAGGAGACGCTCAAACAGGCGCTGACCGACATCCACGCCCTCAAGGAGCGCTACGCGCGGATCACGGTGCACGACAAGGGCAAGCGCTACAACAGTGACCTGCTGGAGGCGATCGAGCTCGGCTTCCTGCTCGAGCTGGCCGAGGTGACCGTCGTCGGTGCGTTGAACCGCAAGGAATCCCGCGGCGGCCACGCCCGCGAGGACTACCCCAACCGCGACGACACCAACTACATGCGCCACACCATGGCCTACAAGCAGGGCGAGGACCTGATCAGCGATATCCGGCTGGACTACAAGCCCGTCGTCCAGACCCGGTACGAGCCGATGGAACGGAAGTACTGACCCATGAGTGCACCTGTCATCGATAAACCGGAGACCGGCGACCCGGACCTGCCGCCCGTGCCCGACGGTGCGGTCATGGTCACGCTCAAGATCGCCCGGTTCAACCCCGAGGATCCCGACGCCGCGGGCTGGCAGAGCTTTCGGGTGCCGTGTCTGCCCAGCGACCGGCTGCTCAACCTGCTGCTCTACGTCAAGGGCTACCTGGACGGCACGCTGACGTTCCGGCGGTCCTGCGCGCACGGGGTGTGCGGCAGCGACGCCATGCGGATCAACGGCGTCAACCGGCTGGCCTGCAAGGTGCTGATGCGCGATCTGCTGCCCAAGAAGGCGGGCAAGCAGCTGACCATCACCATCGAGCCGATCCGCGGGCTGCCCGTGGAGAAGGACCTCGTGGTGGACATGGAGCCGTTCTTCGACGCCTACCGCGCGGTCAAGCCGTACCTGATCACCAGCGGCAACCCGCCCACCAAGGAGCGCATCCAGAGCGCGACCGACCGGGCCCGGTTCGACGACACCACCAAGTGCATCCTGTGCGCGTGCTGCACCACGTCGTGCCCGGTGTACTGGAGCGAGGGGTCCTATTTCGGCCCGGCCGCGATCGTCAACGCGCACCGGTTCATCTTCGATTCCCGTGACGAGGCGGCCGCCGAGCGGTTGGACATCCTCAACGAGGTGGACGGGGTGTGGCGCTGCCGCACGACGTTCAACTGCACCGAGGCCTGCCCGCGTGGCATCCAGGTGACCCAGGCGATCCAGGAGGTCAAGCGCGCGCTGATGTTCGCACGCTGAGTCTTTACGGCCGCCGAGTGTGAAGAAGATCGCGAGATTTCCGAAGAATCTCGCGATCTTCTTCACATTGGGCAGCCGGCAGCGCGGAGAGCGGCCCTGATGCGGGCGATGATGGTGCCCTGGCGATGCCGCAGCAGGTCGGCACCGACGCGAACCATGCGCCAACCGAGATCCTGGTATTCGACGTTCTGGTCGATGTCCCGCGTGCGCTGCGACGGATCGGTCCAGTGCTGGATCCCGTCATACTGCACGCCGACTTTCCACTCCGGCCACCCCATGTCGATCCGGCCCACGTGTTGGCCATGGTCGAACACGTCGATCTGAGTCTGGGTGGGGCGCATGTTCGCAGAGGTCAGCAACAACCGGAGCCTGGTCTCCTGCGGTGATTCGGCGCCGTAGTCGGCAAGGTCGAGCACCCGCCGCAACTGCACGAGCCCGCGCACCCCTCGATGAACATCGGTAAGTGCCTGCACATCAAGAAGTTTCAGGTCGCAGACCTGCAACAGCGCGTCCACCTGGATAACGGCCGCGGTGAGGCCGCGCCGGCGCCCCAGATCGAACGCGGTCCTGGCCGGCGTCGTGGCCCGGATTCCGCGTACCAGGCAGACCTCATCAGTGCCGAGGCGGTCACTGCGCAGGATGATGCCCGCGGTCTTGTGCCTGCTGGAGTGATTCAGTTCGGCAGGCAGCTTCGCATCGATCCACCGCGATCCATGCAGTGCAGCGGCTGACAGCCCCGCGGCCACTGCATGTCGTCCCGACCACAACCATGCCGCGACAGCCCGATCGACGGGCGTGAGAGTGCCGCCGCGCGGGACGTAGACGTCGCGGTGGATCATCTGGTAGCGGGTGGTCAGCTGATAGCGGTTGACCGTGCCCGCCGCCAGCGCCTCAGAGCCCAGAAATGGCATGTGGATATGACGGCGGAACGAGCCGGCCGGTTCCCTTGCCGCCGAGAGTGAACTAGATGACGAGTCACGGCCGATTTCTCGCCATCGTCTTCACACTCGGCCGTCACACATCGCGGGGCTGCCTCGTCTAACGGATATGACCACACGAATCGCCCCCGTAACCCCCAAACAAGCCGGCCTGTTCACCCGCGCCATGTACTGGTACGCCAAGCGCCAGTTCGGTGAGGTGCCCGAGCCGTTCGCGGTGGCCGCGCACCATCCCCGGCTGCTGGTCGCCAACGCTGTGCACGAGGGCCTGCTGCAGTCCGGCTCGAAGAAGCTGCCCGCCAATGTGCGTGAGCTCGCGGTGTTCTGGACGGCCCGCACCGTCGGCTGCTCGTGGTGCGTGGACTTCGGCTCGATGCTGATGCGGCTGGACAACCTCGACGTGAACCGGCTCAAGTCCATCGACGACTACGCGACCTCACCGTTGTTCGACGACGACGAGCGGGCCGCGATCGACTACGCCAACGCCATGACCACCGATCCGCACACCATCACCGACGAGCAGGTGGCCGATCTGCGCAAGCGGTTCGGCGACGACGGGGTGATCGAGCTGACCTACCAGATCGGCGTCGAGAACATGCGGGCCCGGATGTATTCGGCGCTGGGCATCACCGAGCAGGGCTTCAACTCCGGGGATGCGTGCCGGGTGCCCTGGGCGGACCAGCAGGCGTGATCTCCAGATAGGCGACCACCTGGCCGGTGACCGCCGCACCCCGATCGAGACCCCGCTCGAGCACCTTCATCGGCAGGCTCCAGTTCGCCGCGATCACCGCGTCGGCGTGCGCGTGTTCGGTCTCGGGCAGGATGCGCGCCACGCCGGCGACGACCGGACCGCTGGGCCTGCCACGCAGATTGCTGCCCACCACGAGCACATCGGGGTTGTTGCGGATGCGCTTGACCTTTGCCCTCGACGCGTCGGTGCGGACGTAGAGCCTGCCGTCCGCGACGCCGTGGTTGACCGGGCTCGGCACGGCTTCACCGGACTTCTTGAACGTCACCAGCACGATCTGGCGGTAGCGGTCGAATCCGGTGAAGTCGGTGCCGGTCGGTTCACCGATGCCGAAGGCGTCGCGGTGCCGCAGCTTGTCCATGCCGCGGAACATCACCTTGCCGAAGGTCTGGGCCAGGCCGCCGGGGTCGGTGGGCATCACGTCGCAGCGCCGTGTAGCGGGGACCCGGTGAACTTGTCGGGGTTGGCGATATCCCAGACGGCGCAGATCTTTCCGTCGCGCACCGTCATCGCGGTGATCCGCGGCATCATCTCGGCGTAGCTGTCGGCGGCAGGCGCCCCCGGGGTGTAGGCGCCCAGCTCGCCGTTGACCAGCACCAGCTGAGCGGTCGTCATCATGTTCGGCCCGTAACGCCGGGACAGCCCGAGCAGGAAGCGTGCCACCCTCTCCGAACCGTGGATGACCCGTGGCGCGGTCGGCGCCCGGCGGTTGGAGTCGCCGGTGAACGTGACGTCCGGATGCAGCAGATGCACCACGGCGTTCATATCGCCTGAGGCCAGCGCCGCCATCAGTTTTCCCACCACTTCGTTGTGGGTGTCGTCGGCCACCGGGGGCGGGGTGTCGGCGACGGCGCGGCGCGCCCGCGACGCCAGCTGCCGGGCCGAGGAGTCACTGACCCCGAGCACCTCGGCGATCTCGGTGAACGGCACGCCGAACCCGTCGTGCAGCACGAAGGCCACCCGCTGATCGGGGGTCAGCCGTTCCAGCACCACCATGGCCGCGAACCGGGCGTCCTCCCCGGCCACCACCGCCGACAACGGGTCGCTGCCGTCGAATCCGGTGACGACGGGCTCCGGCAACCATTCCCCGTAGTAGGCCTCGCGCCGGTGGGCCGCCGAGCGCAACCGGTCCAGGCCGAGCCGGCTCACGACGGTGGTCAGCCAGGCGCGCAGGTCGTTGATCTGGCCGCGGTTGGAGTCCCACCGGATCCAGGCGTCCTGGACGATGTCCTCGGCGTCGGCGAAGGTTCCGGTGAGTCGGTAGGCCACGGCCAGCAGATGTGGACGCAGCTCCTCGAAGTCACCGACCCGAGCGCTCGCGGTCATGGGCCCAGTTTAGCCTCGATCCACCGATGACTGGAGGAGTGGCGGCTGAGGAGGCTGTTTTTTTGGTCGCGGCGGTCGTGAGCAGGGGTTATCGGCTGGTCTGCCCAGCTTTTCCTGTGTGCTCCGGTAGGCCTTTCAGCGAGGGTCAGGTGGTGGCGGTTTCTGGTGGGCTATGGCCGATGATGCTGCGCCACAACCGGAGCCAGTGCTGCGCCCAGGGCCAGTGGCTGGGTAGGTGCAGGACGGGTCGGCGTTGGGGCCGAGCCAGCCGGGCGGGGATGGTGACGATCTTGCGGCGCAAAGTGGCACCGCGGGCCACCGCGTGAGTGCCGCCGGCCAAGACGCCGGCAGCGCGCAGCAGATTGTGGGCGATGGCCGCGCACAGCACCCAGGCGGAGTTGGCGCCGAACCGCCCCGACGGCATGTGGGCCAGCGGGCCGTCGATGAGGTCGGCGAACACGGTTTCGATGATCGCGTGCTGGCGGTGGGTGATGTCGGCGTCGACGGTCGGTAGGTCGGTGTTGGTGAAGAACGGGTGATACCGCCAGACCGGGAACAAGGCGTCGCGGAAGCGGGCGTCTTTGACCCGACGCACCACCAGGCGAGCGGTGAACCGGTCTGTGGTGGCCGCGAACGCGGTGTAGCCGATTTCAGCGACTTCGGCATCAGAGATCCACTCGCCGGTGTCGGGATCACGCACCGCGCCCGGATATTTCACCGGCGTCCACGCGGACTCCTCGATGGCATTGATGGCCCGGTCGATCGCAGCGTTGCGGCCCATGACCACCGAGAACTGCGCACCATGGCGTCGACAGGCGCCGACGACAGAGCGGGTGCCGTAGGACGAATCACCGCGCACCAGGATCTGGCCGCTGGACCCGGCCGCGCGAGCCGTGGTGATGGCCTGGGCAACCATCCGGCCGGCCCCTTTGCCGGAGCCGGTCCTGCCGGCCCGCAGACGCATCCCGGCGATCACCGGCGCCGCACCAGGGGTGCTGATCGTGGTGGCCAACGGCGACAGACCCTTGCGCAGGACCTGCTTGCCGGCGATCTTGGTGTGTCCGTAGGAGGCGCCCTGTTTTGCGTGACCGTAGACCGGTCGCAGCAGGGAGTCGATGTCGATGAACACCTGGGTGTCAGCGCCGGGCAGCACATCGACGCGCTCGCAGAGCGCAGCCAGATGCTCACGCAGCACTGATTCGAGTTGGCGGGCGTGTCCGAAGGTGAACTCGCGCAACAGAGTTCCGATTGTCGATGGTGCGTATACGTCGTCGAACAGTGCTTTCATGCCACCAGAGCGCACGATCTCGAGGTCGTCGATGCTGTCGGCGCCGGCGCACATCCCGGCGATCACTGTGGCCAGCTTCGGTGCCGGGTTGGCCGCACCCGACTTGATCTTCGGTGCGGGGATGGAGATCTTGTCGGCCAACAGATCTGGCAGTCCAGTCAGGGTGGCCAACGTCATAACCGGCACCAGTCCGGCACACGACACGAGATGCTCATCGTCGAAGACCGCCGACGACGCAGCGAACCTATGGGACACTTGCACCGGAAGTGCCTTTCTGAACTGATCTGATTGATGCGTAGAGAACACCAATCCTTCCAGCTCAAGGGGCACTTTCCTCATTCCGACACCCCATGACCAGCCAATTCATCGGTGGATCGAGGTTTAGGGCGGATCTGGCGGCAGGCGTGCGCGGTCCTCAGACACCCACCAGGACGTAGGTCTTGCGGATGGTCTCCCTGACCATCCAGGTGCCCCGCCACCCCCTGGGCAGGACCAGCAGCGAACCCGGTCCGATCTCGGCCCTGGTGCCGTCCTCGCCGACCACCGTGCCCGAGCCGGAGATGATGTGGCACACCTCGGTCGCGCCGGACCGGTCCGCGGTGAACTCCCCCGGGCCGCACTCCCACACGCCGCTGCCGGCCACATCATCAGCCCAGACATCGACCGACGACTCCAGCTGACCGCTGATGCTGGTCGGTTTCGGTTGCGGCGCAGGCAGTTCGACCGCGGTGGCGTCGACATGGCGCAGGTTCACATTCGTCTCCATCTGGTCAACGTCCGGTGATCTTGTTGGCCACCCGGGCGAGCCGGCTGGTGCCGGTCAGGCCGTGGGTGGACTCACGCCGGTCCGCGGTGCGGTACAGCGCGTACATCGCCTGTACCCCGAGCCATCGCAGCGGCTCGGGTTCCCACTTGCGGACCCGTCGTCCCACCCAGGGCAGCCGGGTGAGGTCGGAGTCACGCCCCAGCACCAGATCGGCGAGGGTGTGTCCGGCCAGGTTGGTGGTGGTCAGGCCGCTGCCGACATAACCGCCCGCGGTGCCGAGCCCGGTCGTCCGGTCGAAGTCGACGGTGGCCGTCCAGTCCCGCGGCACCCCGAGCACACCGCACCACGCGTGCGCGATAGGAACATCGCGTGTCGCCGGGAACATCTCGCGAACCAGGCCGACCAGCGCGTCGATGGTCCACTGCTGGGTGGCTCCGCGATGGTCGAGACCGGATCCATAGCGGTAAGGGATCCCCCGCCCGCCCAGCGCGATCCGGTTGTCCGCCGTGCGTTGGGCATACATGTAGCCGTGGGCGTAGTCGCCGAGGAGCTCGGCCCCCTGCCAACCGACCTGCCGCCGAACCGAATCGGGAAGGGGTTCGGTCACCACCATCGACGAGTTCATCGGCAGCCACTCGCGGCGTTGTCCCGGCAAGGTCGCGGTGAATCCCTCAAGGCAGCGCAGGATCACCGGTGCGCGGACATCACCGCGGCCGGTGACGGCGCGGTGCGTCTTGATGGCGGTGACCTCGGTCTGCTCGTAGATCGTCACGCCCATGCCCTCGACCACCCTGGCCAGGCCCTGCACCAGCTTGGCCGGTTGCACGCGGGCGCAGTGCGGCGTGAACAGCGCACCCATGGCCCGCTCGACCCGGATCCGGGCGTTGGATTCGTCGCCGGTGAGCACCGTGAAATCGTCTGCGGTCGCCCCCCAGTCGCGTTCGTAGTCGAGCGATTCGCGCAACCGGCCCATCTGCGCCTGATTACGGGCGATGTGCAGCACGCCGTCCTTGACGATATCGGCGTCGATGCCTTCGGACCGGGTGATGCCGATGACCTCGTCCACGGCAGCCCGCATGGCCCGCATCAGCCGGACGACACCGTCGTGGCCGTGCGTCGAGGCGTAGGCGTCGCGGGAGCCCGCGAGTTCCGCGGACAGCCAACCACCGTTGCGGCCGGACGCACCGAATCCGGCGAACTCCTTCTCCAGCATGACGATTCGCAGGTCGGGCTGTTCGCGTTTGAGGTAGTACGCGGACCACAGACCGGTCAGGCCGGCCCCGACGATGCACACGTCGGCCTCCAGCGAACCCGGAAGCGGGGGCCGCGACTCCGGCCAGCCGGCCGCGCGGTACCAGAACGACACGCTGCCGTTCACGAAGTCGTTGGCGAGCCCGCTGGGCGGACGACCGTGGGGGGACATCTTCGTTCTCCTGTGCTCGTGGAAGGTGAATTCGGTGGAAAGCGCTGCCCGCGAGGCGGACCGGTCACTCGTCGGCGGGCAGCACCGCAGCGACGCCGGGATCGAAGGTCAACCACACCTGTTGGCCGGCCTCGGTCGCGGTGATGTCGTCCGCGCTTTCCCGGACCAGCGCGACGGTGTCGTCGGGCAGCCTGATCTCGACCTTGCGGGAGTTGCCGAGATAGATCTCCTGAACCACGGTGCCCGGCACCGCATTGACGGCCTCGGGCTCGGCGTCGCCGGTGACGATGCGAAGCCGTTCGGGCCGCACCACGACCGCCACGGACGCGCCGCGGGAGGCACCACCACGCTCGGCCACGAGCCGCCTGCCGTAAGCGGTCACGACGTGGCTGTCGTCCAGTGTTCCGTGGAACAGCGACGACTCGCCGAGGAACCGGGCCACGAAGACACTCTTGGGATGTTCGTAGAGCTCGCTCGGCGACCCGATCTGTTCGATGCGGGCGTTGTTGAACACCGCGATCCGGTCCGACAGCACCAGCGCCTCGTCCTGGTCGTGCGTGACGTAGACGAAGGTGGTGCCGAGTTCGCCGTGGATGCGCTTGATCTCCAGTTGCAGCGAATCGCGCAGCTTCTTGTCGAGCGCACCGAGTGGCTCGTCCATCAACAGCACCCGCGGTTCGTAGACCATGGCCCGGGCGAGCGCGACCCGCTGCTGCTGGCCACCGGACAACTCCTTGGGCATACGCTTGCCGTACCCGTCGAGGCCCACCGTGCGCAGTGCGGCGGCGACCTTCTCCCGGCGCTGCGCCTTGGCGACCTTGCGCTGGCGCAGCGGATATTCGACGTTGTCGACCACCGTCATGTGCGGGAACAGGGCGTAATGCTGGAACACCATGCCGATGTTGCGCCGGTACGGCGGGAGATCGGCGACCGGCCGCCCGTCGATCAGCAGTTCACCCTCGGTGACGTCGGCGAACCCGGCGATCATGTTGAGCGTCGTCGTCTTGCCCGAACCGCTGGGCCCGAGCAGGGTCAGGAATTCCCCCGGCCTGGCGTCGAGGTCGATGGCGTCCACCGCCGTCACCGACCCGTAGGTTTTGGTCAAGCGCCGCAACGTGATCGACGCACCGTGCGGAGCGGCCTCAACGGACACGGTTCCTCCTGAGCGAATAGATGCCTGCGACGACAGTCAGACAGGTGGTGAGGACGAGGATGAGCGTGGCGGCCGCGGCGATGGTGGGGTCGGTGTCGCGGGTGACCGAGGCGTACATCTTCACCGGAAGAGTCTGCAGATACGGGTTCTGGATAAACAACGACAGCACCACCTCGTCGAAGCTCGTCGCGAACGCGAACAGGGCCCCCGACAGCACGCCCGGTGCCACCAGCGGCAGCGTGACGGTACGGAACGTGGTCCACCGGCCGGCCCCGCAGATCGCGGCAGCATCCTCCAGGCGCCGGTCGAATCCCTGCAGGCTGGCCATCACCGGCACGATCACGAAGGGCAGCGCCAGCATGCTGTGCGCGATGACGAAACCGAACAGGGTGCCGAGCAGGTTCAACCTCAGGAACATCGCGTACAGGCCGATGGCGACCACGATCACCGGAACGACCATGGGCGCCAACAGGAATGCCCGTATCCCCTGCCGGCCGGCCAGCCGGGTGCGGCTGAGCGCCACCGCCGCCGCGGTGCCGAACGTGGTGGCGACGACGGCCACCAGGACGCCGACCTCCAGGCTCGCCTTCAGAGCCGAGATCCAGGCGAGGTCTTCGAAGAACGCCTGATACCACCGCGTCGACCAGCCGCTCGGCGGGAACGCGAACGACGGGCGGTCGGTGAAGCTCAGCGGCACCACGATCAACGACGGTGCCACCAGCCACAATCCGACTCCGACACAGAACAGCCCGAGCAGGATCCGCCAGAACGTTCTGGCCTGTCGTGTCACGGCGTGCGCTCCTTCCGGTTCCGGCGCAGCAGGTACATCAGGACGGCCAGCACCAGGAAGGTGACCAGCAGCAGCACCACACCCATCGCCCCGCCCCTGCCCCAGGCCAGCAGGCTGGTGACCTGCACGTAGATCTGCTGGCTGATCAGCGCATCGTCGGGGGCCCCGAGCAGCGCCGGCGTCACGTAGAAGCCGAGGCTGCTGATGAACACCATCAGGCAGCCGGCCCCGATGCCGGGCATCGACAGCGGAACCCAGATCCGCACGAACGAGATGACCGGCCGCGCACCGAGACTCGACGATGCGAGGACGAGCCTGCGGTCGATGCCCGACATCACCGCGTACAGCGGCAACACCATGAACGGCAGCAGGATCTGACTCATGCCGATGACCACACCCAGATTGGTCCGCAGCAACGGCACCCCGCCCAGCCCGATGAACGACAGCAGGGTCTGGACCGGTCCGCCGTCCTCCAACAGGATCACCCAGGCGAACGTGCGCACCATGAGGCTGGTCCAGAACGGGACCAGCACCACCAGGGTCAGCGCTATCCGCACCGCGGGCCCGAACGCGACCATGGCATACGCGTACGGGTAACCGAGGACCAGGCAGATCAGCGTGACTTCCAGACCCGTGGTGAAGGTGCGCAGCAGCACCTCGCGCTGCACCGAATCGCCCAGGTACCAGGAGAAGTTGCCGAAGCCGAGTTCCGGATCGCTGAACGCCTGCCAGAACATGATGGCCAGCGGCAAGCCGAACACCCCGACCACGAGCAGGATCGACGGCAGCAGCAGGCCGACCTCGCCCAGCCGGCGCCCGGCGCTCGCCGGCTGAGCCTTCGGCGGCGGAGCGCCCGCGAGGACGTCGACCATCGACATGCGCCGGAACCTCCTAGCCCGCGAGCCAGGCCGTGTACTTGGACGCGATCTCTTCCTGGTGTTCGGCCCAGTACGCGAGGTCGAGCGGGAACTTGTCCTTGTCCCGCTCCGGGGTGGTGGTCAGGTACGACTGGGCGAGCGCATCGAGTTTCGGCTTGGCATCGACGTTGATCGGGCTGTAGGACGTCAGCTCGGTCAGCTTGGCCTGCTGCTCGGCGCCGAGATAGAAGTTGATCAGCGCCATGGACGCCTTGGGATTCTTGGCGCCGACGGGCACCGCGATGGTGTCGGCCTCGGGCATCCACTGGTTCCACATCGGAACGAACGGCGCGCCGTTCTTCACCGCCGAGTAGGCCCGACCGCTCCACACCAGCGCCATGTCGACCTGACCGGATTCGATCAGTTGTTGGGACTGCGCGCCCGTGGTCCAGAAGACCGTGTCACCCCGGATGGTGTCCATCTTGTTCAATGCCCGGTCCAGATCGATCGGGTACATCGCGTCGGGCGCGACCCCGTCGGCGAGCAGGGCGCCCTCGAGCACACCGGGATCGAGCTCCCCCGGCACGCCCTCGATGGCCCGCTTACCGGGGAATTTCGCGGTGTCGTAGAAATCGGCCCAGGTCTTCGGCGGGTTCGCACCGTACTTCTGGGTGTTGTAGACCACGATCAGGCCGTATCCCATTGCCGGAACCGAACAGTCGTCGGTCTTGGTGCCCTCGGGGAGCTTGCTGATGTCCACGATGCTGGTGTCCAGCGGCATGAACAACGTGCCGCAGTTCTTGGCGGTGAACACGTTGGTGCTGTCGACCACATCCCAGGTCACGTTCTTGGAGTCGACCTGTGCCTTGATCTTCGAGTTCTCGGTGGGCCCGTCCTGCAGGATCTTGGCCCCGGACTGCGCGGCGAACGGCTCGATGGCCGCCTTCGTCTGGCCGTCCTGGAAGATGCCGCCGTACGAGACGAACGTCAGCGTCATCCCGTCGAGGGCGCCCTCCTTCACAGTACCGGCTTTGGGCGGTCCGCTGCCGAGATCGATATCGGAAGACTCGGGACCGGCCGGGGTACATGCCGCGGTGAGGAGCACGCCTGCGGCGAGCACCGCCGGCAGGCGGCGGGTGACGGGGGTGGCCGTGGAGATC